>JAPUJL010000124.1 GCA_027296185.1 SAR324 cluster bacterium
GCCAGCAGGGGCGCCGCCTCCGCATAGATGCGGGGGAACACCGCCACCTCGATGGAGCCCCGCTGATCCTGCAGGCGCAGCACGGCCATCTTTTCCGCATTGCGGGTGAGCCGCACGGTGAGCTGGCCCACCACCCCCGCCACCGTGACCTCCGCGCCGTCGGCGTGGTTGCCCTCCCGCAGCTCCAGGGACGAGACGGCCACGGTGCCGATCTCCGAGCCGTAGCCATCCAGGGGGTGGCCCGAGATGTAGAAGCCCAATGCCTCCTTTTCCAGCTTCAGCCGCTGCCGGGGCCGCAGGTCGGGCACCTCGGGCAACTCGACGATCAGGTCGGTCTTGGCCGCCTCGTCCGCCGGGAGGTAGTCGAAGAGGGATTCCTGTCCCTCCACGTGGCTGTTGCGAAACTGGAGTCCCACGGACATCAGTTCCTCCAGTCCCGCCAGAAAGCGCGCCCGGTTCGGCTCGAGGGAATCGAACGCGCCGCACTTGACCAGGGCTTCCATCACCCGTTTGTTGACCCGGTGCAGGTCCACCGCCTTGACGAAGGCGGCCAGGTCCGCGAACCGCCCGCCCGGCTCCTCCGCCCGGGCCATGAGGATCACCTCGACGGCGTTTTCCCCCACGTTCTTCACGGCATTGAGGCCGAAGCGGATCGCCCCGCCGTGCACCGTGAAGCCGTTTACCGAGGCGTTGATGTCCGGTGGCAGCACCGGCACGTCCATCTCGCGGCACTCGGTGATGAAGTTCACCACCTTGTCGGTGTTATCCATGTCGCTGCTCAGCAGCGCGGCCATGAACTCCACCGGGTGGTGGGCCTTGAGGTAGGCCGTCTGGTAGGCGATCAGCCCATAAGCGGCGGAGTGAGACTTGTTGAATCCGTAGCCGGAAAAGTAATCGATCAGGTCGAAGATCTCGTGGGCCTTGTCCGCGGGAATCTCCCGCTCCCCGCAGCCCGCGACGAACCGCTCCCGCTGCTTGGCCAGCTCCTCGGGGTTTTTCTTGCCGATGGCGCGGCGGAGGATATCCGCCTGCCCCAGGGAAAAGCCCGCCAGCACTTGCACCGCCTGGATCACCTGCTCCTGGTAAACCATCACGCCGTAGGTTTCCCGCAGCACCGGCTCCAGCAGCGGATGGGGATATTCGATGGGCTTGATCTTCTTCTTGCGCTCGACAAATTCGGTGACCATCCCCGAGCCCAGGGGTCCGGGGCGGAACAAGGCCAGCACCGCGACGATGTCCTCGAAGCAGTTGGGCTTCATGTCCATCACCAGCCGCCGCATGCCGCCCGATTCCAACTGGAACACCCCCGTCGCTTCGCCCCGGCCCAGCATGGCGTACGTCTCGGCGTCGTCCAGGGGAATGCGGTCGATGTCCAGCCGCGCCTCCGGCGGCTTGCCGGCATCGATCAGGCGTAGCGCCTCGCCGATGATGGTCAGGTTGAGCAGCCCGAGGAAATCGAACTTGACCGCCCCCTGATCCTCCGCGCTCTTCATGGTGTACTGGGACTGCACCGCGTCGCCCTTGGCGGCGGTGCAGATGGGCATCACCTCGCGGATGTCGGTGTCCATGATGATGACGCCGGCGGCATGGGTGGAGAGGGTGTGGTTCAATCCCTCCAGCGCCTTGCCGTGGCGGATCAGTTGCTGCTCGCGGTCGCTGCCTTCCCGCTCCAGCCGCGCCAGCTCGGGCTCCATCTCGATCGCCTCCTGTAGCGTGATGCCCAGCTTGTTGGGGATCAGCTTGGCGATCTTGTCCGCCTCGGAGTAGGGGAAGTCCAGCACCCGCGCCACGCCGCGCAGCGCGGCCTTGGCGCCCAGGGTGCCGAAGGTGGAAATCTGGCAGACCTTCTCCGCGCCGTATTTCCCGCGCACGTAGTCGATCACCCGGTCGCGGCCCGCCACGTCGAAGTCGATGTCGAAGTCCGGCAGGCTCACCCGCTCCGGGTTGAGGAAGCGCTCGAAGAGCAGCCCGTGGCGGATCGGATCCAGGTCGGTGACGCGCAAGGCATACGCCACCAGCGACCCGGCCCCCGAGCCACGGCCCGGCCCCACGCGCACCCCGTTGTCCTTGGCCCAGTTGATGAAGTCCGCGACGATCAGGAAGTACCCGGCGTAATCCATGTCCACGATCACGCCGAGCTCGTATTCCAACCGCTCGCTGTACGTGCGGCGGAATTCCTCCCGCGCCTCGGCCTGGATGCCGTAATGGGTCTCCAGCGCCGCCAGCCGCCGCTCCAGCCCTTCCTGCGTACACTTCCGGAACCAGCCCGCCTCGTCGAAATCCTGGGGAATATCGTACCTGGGCAGGCAGATGCGCGAGTTCTCCAGGGATAGATCGCACTGCTCGGCGATCCGCGCGGCGTTTTCGTAGACCTCGGGGGGATAGGCGGCCATCGTCTCGGCCATCTCCTCCGGCGACTTGAGCCACAGCCGCTTGTCCTGGAACGACTCGGCGCCGGGGTCGGTGACCTTGCGCTGCCACCCCATGAGCTGGAGAATCCAGTGGGCGTAAGCCTCGTCCGGCTCCAGGTAATGGCAGTCGTTGGTGCCGACCAGGGGCAGCCCCAGCTCCCCGGCGATGGCGAGCAGCTTCGGGTTCAGCTCACCCTGCTTGTCGATGCCGTGCTCCTGGATTTCCACGTAGAAGCGCCCATCGAAGACCTGGCCGTACCAGCGCGCCGCCTCGGCCGCGGCCTCGTCGTCGCCGCGCATCAGGGGGCGGTTGATCACCCCGCCCAGGCACGAGGACAGCGCGATCAGGCCGCCGTTGTACCGCTCCAGCAGCTCCCGGTCCATGCGCGGGACGCCGTAGTACTTCCCCTCCGTATAGGCCAGGCTGGAAAGCTTAATCAGGTTCTGGTAGCCCTGCCGGTTCTGGCAGAGCAGCACCAGGTGCGCCGCGTTGGGCCCCGGCCGATCGTACTTGCGCTCGCTGCGGTGGCCGTCGGCGACGTAGGCCTCGATCCCCACGATGGGCTTCAGCCCGGCCTTCTTCAGAGTCTGGGAAAACTCGACCGCGCCGAACAGGTTGCCGTGATCGGTGATGGCGCAGGCGCCGTAGCCCCGCTGCTGCAAGGCGCCCGGCAGCGCCGCGATGCGGATCGCTCCGTCCAGCAGAGAGTACTGGGTGTGCAGGTGCAGATGGACGAAGGACCGTTCCATGGGCCGTCCTCTCGCGCGGGATGTGCCTCACTGGCAAGCCTTTGCAGGCGGTGAGGCGAGCCTAGCAGAATCGCGGGGAGGGGGAAAGGGATAGGGCGGGATACGGCGGGAAACGAACCCCTCGGGGAGCACACCCCCCGAAATTATGATGCAGGCCCCCCACTCGGGCGAAGAGGTCGGGGCTACGCCCAACCTGTTCGCGGGAGGGAAGGTATTGCGTTACGGCCGTATTGGCGGCCGTGGCCGCCAAGACCCTGCCAGTGGGCGTGGGGGATTCGCAATCCCCCGCATGCGGTTTTCAAGCAAGTCTGTCCGGCGGGAGTTCAACGGCGAATCCGCCGGCCGCCCCCTTCCCACCCGGTCGATTCCGGCGTATGCTGTGCAGGTTTCCAGCCGGGCTCGGCGGCGGGGTAGAGTAGGGGATGCCGCGCAGGGCATGGGGCGTCCGGCAGCAGTGTAGAGATCGCAATCCGAGGCTGTAGAGCGCGCCTGATCGGCGTTGATCGGCATGCCACGCGCCAACTAAAATTTCCGAACCCGAGCCGAAGGGAATCGCCATGATCGATCGCATCGAGGTGAACATCGAAGGGGGCCTGGACATTCCGC
>JAPUJL010000125.1 GCA_027296185.1 SAR324 cluster bacterium
CCATTCGCGGCGCCGGCGCGGTTAGGCGCCCGTACCCCGCCCGCCGGATGGGATCAGTTCGGCGTCTTCCCCTGTTTGAGCTTGAACCAGTTGATCAGGGGTTTGGCCTGCTCTGCCTCCTGATGAGCGAGCCGGATTTCGAACCGCACGCGATGCTGTCTGTCGGCGGTTTTGGCCGTGACCAGCACCGGGCGCATTCCCTCGCCGCGCAGCAACTTGATCAGCTCCTCGGCCTCGCCCTGCTCGGCGGTGGCGAACGCCAGCGCCATGCTGCGCCGCTCGCGGAAGCCCCCCTGCTGCGCTGGGGCGCGGGGATGATTCTTGCGGTAACCGAGCAGCGAAACCACGTTGGTTTTGCCCACGGCGGACTTGCGCCAGCCGCGCGTCCAAGCGTCGACATAGGCCCCCACGACGATCAAGGCGATGATTAACGCGTAGCGGAAGATGCCGTCTTCGGGCGCGATCCACATGATCACGAGCGCCCCACCGACAAGGTAAGTTAACAAGCGCGTCGCCATGAATGTCCTCGTCTTAGGGCGGCCGCGGCTCCTCTTGCCGCCTTAGCGAATGCGGGCGACATTATAACCCCGCCTCACCGGCGAGAACAACACAAGGAACACCAGATGGTGGATACCCTGCTCGATCCCCTGATTCGGCGGTGGGTCTTTCCCATGGTCAAGACGGGCCGCACGTTCGTCGTACCCGTCGGGGAGGCGCTACGCGCCGGCCTGGCCACGAGCGGGGAGTACGGCGAGCGGTTCCCGGGGTTCCTGGAGCGATTCCTCCGCGCCCTTGCCGAGCCCGGTTGGGCTCCCGGTAGCTACTATCCCGGTGGGTGGTACCGGCGGCTGACCGGGGAGGGCGCCGACCCTCTGCTGACGGAACCCACACCCGAGGCGCTGCGGCCGTTTTACCGCGACGAACTCCTGGTGGACGCGGCGGGGAAGTGGCGTTTGGGCCGCCAGCCCATCCGCGGGCGGGTGCTGCGCTTTTTTCTGCAGAATCTCGAATTCGACCCCGAGCTGCAATTGTACCGGGTGCATTACCCGCTGGAGGAGGTGGACGAAGTGCAGTACATCCACCACGAATCGCCCCCGCTGAGAGTGGAGCGGCTGGACGAGGGGACGGAGCCCCCTTGCCTCCGGCTCAACGACGGCAGCGAGGAACCGCTGGCCACCGGTACCCTCCGGCTCGACGGGAGGGAGCGGCTCTACTGCACGGTCAGGGCGGCGGGACTGACCGCGGAGTTCAGCGAGCAGGCCCGCTGGCAGGTGCTCAGCTCCCTGGAGGAGGAGCACGGCCGGTTCTTCGTGACCCTTGGCGGAAGGCGGGTCGAAATTCCCGTGAACGACTGAGGTTGGGGACCGCCCTCAGTCCGCCGTGGGGTCGTTTCCGCCACCGCCGGGCGGAGCAGCCGCCGCGGCGCCGGAAGGCCGCCCCTGGTGGGCGATCTTGGCCCAGTAGACGGGATAGTCGAAGAGCGGGGAATGGCTGCCGTGGTGACAGGTGCGGCAAACCGCCTCCGGAGTGCCGCCCCCCGCCACCAACGCGCGGATTCGATTGGGCCTCTTACCCATGGGATCGGCAAGGTGTGCCCCGGCGGCCCCGTGGCAGTTCTCGCACTGTACGTTGGCCAGGTGAGGAGTGAGCTCCCGGCTGAGGAAGCCGCCCGCCTCCAGCCCCACCACGTGACAGGCCACGCACTCCGGATCGAACTGCTTGCTCACCGCCTCGAGGCTGGCCAGCGCCTTGGCGTGGCGGGTGGCGCGCCAGGTTTCCGCCGCCGCGGAATGGCACGCGGCACACGTTTCGCTGCCCACGAACGGAGAGTCCGCGCGGTGCGCCTGCAGCCGCTCCATGCGATCGAAGAAAAGGGACTTCACCTGCTCGTCGTAAACGGCGAAGGCCCGTACCGCCACCGGGTGATCGGGATAGCGCTCGGTAAGCCACTCCGGCTCCGGGAGCGCGCCGCCGCCGGCTCCGAGGGGAAGGCGGTAGATGCCCTGGCCCTTGGTCGGCACCTGGGGCCACGCCCCGCCGCCGGCCCGCCGCACCACCACCTGGTTCAACTCGTCGCCGAAGGGATTGCCCACAACGATCGTATCGAACAGGCCGGAACCTGCCACGGCCACCAGTTCCTCGTCGGTGCCGCGAAACAGCAGCACGGCGGCGGCGTGATGCTCAGCCTGCTTGCGCGAACCGACAGCGGCCAGCCAGCCCGCATCGACGGCAACGAGGCGGTAGCGTTCGCTGAACTCCTGATAGATCGATGAGGGCGAAAGAAATCCGTAGATTCCGATCCGCACCCCACCGCGCAATACCGTGACCGCGGGAAGAAAGGCGCTCCCCACGGCGTCGTTACTCAGCACGTAGCGCAGGTTCCGCCCCATTGCGGCGAGCCCCACCGCCAGCTCGTTGGGGCCAGGCAGCAGGGCGTCGGGCGGAAACTCGCCCAGGAGCGACTGGATCAACTCGATTTTCAGGCGCCCTTGATCCGACGGCGCCGGAAAGTTGTTGCCCAGGTCCACCACGATCGGCCGGCGATCCTCGGGAACGCCCAGGGCGCTTTCCAGAAAGCTCAGCCGGCGGGGCAATCCCCCCAGTTGGCCCTCCGGGCTGCACCCGCACGGCTTGATTTCGCCGCGCAGGTCTCCCGCCGCGATCACCTCCAAGGCGGGTAGGGCCGCGGGTGCGGTGCCCTGGCCCGCCGCCGCGGGGGGCAGGACGAGCGCCACGGCGATCAGCGCCGCCGCTGCCGTTGCGCGCCCAGAGCCCGCCGAGAACGGGCTCCAATGCCGCGGTCGCCAACGGCGCCAACGATCGGAGTGTGCGCTCGTCATAGGGTTCACGCGGCTTCCCTCGGTCAAGCTGTCTGGCCCCGCGCCCCGCGCCCCGCGCCGCTGCCGGTTCCGGGAACGGTGGGCGGAATCGCCGGATTCCACATTCAAGATTCCCACATCTCAGGACACCCGCAAGGAGAATCGCCGGTCCTTTTTGCGGGGCCTCCTTCCGAGGCGTGGGAGGGACGCCCGGCTCCACCGTCCGGGGCGGCGGCCGCCGAGGTGTTTTGTCATTTGATGGGGCATTTGCTACCAAGAGGAATCGGCTGTGGCCGTCCCGCGCAGCCTCGCGCGCTTCCCATCGTTTTCCGGCCCATCCCGGCGCCAGGCCCCACATGCCGCTCCGGCCGTGGGGGCATGGAGGCGGCTCAGCCCCGAACCGATTCGTGCGGAGAGATGGCCGGCAAAGACTCAACCGGGTTGTTCCCGAAGATACCCAGCCCCGGCATTCCGGCCGATCGGCATGCCCCGGCGTGGCGGCGCCAAAGTAGGGACGTGTTGGCGGTGCTGGCGTTGCTGGCCGCGCTGACGGCGTTCGGCTGTGGCAGGAGCACCGCGCCGAGGCCGGCGAGCCGCATCCTGCCCCCTCCGGCGGCCTTGACGGCTCACCAGCGGGACGGCGATATCGTCGTCAGTTGGCGGTTGGTGCAAACCTTCGCCGTGGAACGGTTCGATCGGCTGCGGGGCTTCACCGTATTCGCCGAGCGCCTGGCCTACGACTGCCTTCACTGCCCGCCCCTGGAGAACTGGGAAGTCGATCTGGAGCCCGGCGACCCGGCCCTCGTGGTGGAAGGGGCACGGGCGTACCATGCCTTCCGGCCCGCCTCGCCCCGGGCGGCCTGGCGCTTCCGCGCCGTCAACCGCTTCGGCGAGGGAACCAGCGCGCGCTCGAGGACGGTCATCGTGCGGGGCCTCAACGAGATCCCCGTTCCCGAAATCGATTGGGACTGGAGCGCGGCGGAGAGCGCCGATCGAGCGCCTGCCCGCCGTCGCGTACGCTTGTTCTGGGAGCCGCGGCAGGAGGGCGTGGTGCGGGTGATCGCCGCCGGCGCGCCGCCCATCGAGCGGGTGCGGCTCTACCGGGTCAACGTCTACCGGAGGACGCCCGGAGGCATTTGGCCCTTCTCCCCGCTGAATCCAGAGCCCCTCGCCCGCACCAGCTGGGTCGATGCACCCTTCAAATCGGCATCCTCGCCGGAAGCGGTGGAATACGGCGTCCGGTGGGTGGACCGCTTCGGTGGCGAGGGGCCCCTCTCGGCGCCCGCCCGCGTGGCCCTTGCCGTGGGGAGCGAGCCATGACCCGCGGTTGGAGGAGGGTCTGCCTGGCCGCGGCGGTCGGCTTGCTGGCCGGCTGTACGGGGGGCCTGCCCCGGCCGGCACAGATCGAGTCGGCGGAGCCCGCCGCGCTGAGCGGCATGGAATCCGTTCTGCGCGCGGAATTGGAGGCGGGGGAGCGCGACGAGGAGGTTCTTTTCCTGCTCTCCCGGGTAACGATGCGTCAGGGGCGGCTCCAGGAAGCCGAATTGCTGGCGCTGGAGGCGAGTCAACGGGCGCCCTTCCGGGCCGACCTGCTGTATTCCCTGGGCGAAATCCACCTGCGCGCCGGGGAGCGCTTCCGGGCCTTGCTGGCCTTCTCCCAGGCGATCGGGGTCGACCC
>JAPUJL010000126.1 GCA_027296185.1 SAR324 cluster bacterium
ATCGAGGAGGTCATCGGCATGATGTCCACGCTGCGGGAGGGATGGCAGAGCGTGAAATCGGCGCCCGGGCAGGCGAATCCGGCCGCCGTGGAGCACCAACGGTTCAATCTGACCACCTAGCGCTCCCGGGTGGGCTGCGCACCGGCGTGCCGCCAGAGATGCGGGCGCCCCGAAGAGAAGGAGCCTGGCCAGATTGGAATACCGATGACCCGAGTGGACGACTCGGCACTTGGCCACGAGGGCTCAGCGAGATAGCCGGCTGAGCCTGCGTGACGAGGTTCCGAGAACCTCGAATGCGGAGCCGGTGTGCGCGGCGCGAAGCGCCGGGCGCGCGTGGGCTTCGGTGGAACATTGAATGACGATTGCGTGAGACGCGGCGTGGCGCCGCGGCCGGGTTCCGGCCGTGCGGCCTAGCGCACGCGGGAACGGTGGGGTTTGCCCTGCGTGGGTGGATCCTTCCGGCCGCGGGTGGACCGGTGCGTCTCGATGCACCCGAGGACGATCGGTCCGCGGCGCGGTGCCCAGAGGGCACGGCCGTCCGGGTTGAGGTGTCCCTGGTGCGGGCGCTCGCGTAACGAAGGGTGCATGACTTTCCCTATGGGCAAGTCGTGTCCGGCTCCATGTTGCGCCTTCCGAACGGCCTTGCCTTCGGAAGAGCGTTGGCCGAAATCCGCCCCCGAGGCGGGTTCGGCGGGTGGCCGGTGCCGGCCGGAGCCTTCGGAGAAGACCTTCCGGCCCTGGAAGTCATGCACTAGACGTACCAATGCTCCCGGACCGCACATGCAGCCGGGAAGGGTGTTGGCCATAAATGGAAGAATTTAACGACGATAATAATTATATTTTATTATTATCTCGTTTATCGCCGGTATGCCGAGCCCACGGGTTCGGCGGAATCCGGTCGAGATGGAGGCGGAAGCGTCTCCAAGCAAGGCGCGGGAAAGGATTCCCGCGATTTCTACAAGGAGGTAGCCAAATGAGTGCATTGGTCATCAACCACAACACCCAGGCGCTGAATACTCATCGCCAATTGGTGAACGTGGACAAGCGGATGAAGACAAGCCTCGAGCATCTTTCGTCCGGCCAGAAGATCAACCGGGGCGCCGACGGACCGGCGAACCTGATGATCTCCGAGCAAATGCGGGCGCAGATCGCCTCGGTAAGCCAGGCGATCGACAACACCGAGATCGCGGTGTCGGCGGTGCAAACCACCGAGGCGGCGCTGAACGAGGTGAACGCGATTCTCGTGTCCATTCGTCAGCGGGCGATTCACGCGGCCAACGAGGGCGCCAACGACGAGAACATGGTGGCAGCCGACCAACTGGAAATCGACAACGCCCTGGAGTCGATCAACCGGATCAGCCAGATGGCTCAATTCGGGACGCGCAAGCTGCTGGACGGGAGCCGCGGCGTGAACGGCGTGGCCGCCGGCAAGGGACTGACGTTCCTGCGCGCGACCACGAAAACGAATTCCTCTCCCGATACGGGATTCCCGGTTCGGGTGACTCAGGTGGCGACCCGGGCTTCGGTCACGGGCGGCCCGTTCCCCATCGACGAGGCGACCGGATTGATCGCGCCGGGCATCGAGCTGACCATCCAGCAAAGCGGCAAGGTAGCCCGCGTCATAACGGAGGAAGGGGACGACCTGGCCGTGGTGATCAACAACCTGCAGAACGCTTTCCAGGTCAACAACCTCGATCTTGAAGTGACTCCGAAGGAACTCCAGTTGGACGATGCGGGCAATCCGCTGCCGATCACCGACTGGAGAATCACCCACACGGAATTCGGTTCGGAGCACACCTTCACGGTCGTCTCTTCGTTGCCGGGCGTGCTGTCCAAGACGGAAGGACGAGCGGACCTGATCGACAACGGTCACGACGTCCAGGGCACGATCAACGGGCAACTGGCGCAGGGCCGGGGCACCGAGCTGATCGCCGGCTCGGGCACGGTGGCCGATGGGCTGACCGTGGCCTACACGGGCCCGGTTCCGGAAGACTCGCTGAATCCGGTCGGCCGGGTTTCCGTGACCCAAAACTCGCTGATCTTCCAGATCGGCCCCAACGCCGGCCAGAAGGTCGCCGTGGCCCTGGACAAGGTCTCCGCGGAATCGCTGGGCAGAAACGTGATCAACAAGAGCGGATTCAGGAGCCTCGACGACGTGGACGTCACCACGGCCCAAGGCGCCGAGGACACGATGAGGCTGACGGAAGTGGCCATCGACGGCGTGAACGTGGTGCGGGCCCGGTTGGGTGCCGTGCAGAAGAACGCGCTCGAGTCCCAACTGCGGAGCTTGGCCGTGTCTCGGGAGGAATTGGTGAACTCCGAGTCCACGATCCGCGATGCCGATATGGCGGAGGAACTCAGCGAATTCGTGAGGAACCAAGTGATCCTGTCCTCTGCCATGGCGATGCTGGGGCAGGCGCACCAGTCGCCGCGGACCATCCTTCCGCTGCTGCAACAAAGGTAAGTCCCGCAGCAACGGTAAGGCGGCGTTTCGCGCACGTACCGTCACTCGTGGCCACTTAGGGCCCAGGGAGGCGGCGGGCGGCCAGGGAAGGCAGCCCAGAGCGGAACGCACAGGGAAGCTTTCGGCTCCGGCCAAGGGAAGGCCATTAGGTTGGCCCGAGCGGAAAGCATCCCGGCCGGCCCGGGCACCCCGGACACGGGGTACGGGCAGGCCCCCGGCGAGCGGGCGGCAGGGAAGCCGGCCACGCTCACGGGTATCGCGGCCAGGCGGACGGGCATAATCGGCCCGTCCACCCGATGGCCGCAACCGCGACGACGGTGTCTGGAGGAGGAGCACGCAAGGCGCGGCTGAAACCGCCGGCCACATAGGCCAATGCCGCGCCGGCTGGAGCCGGCTCGGGCGGGCGATCCCGCCTCCCGGGCCCGGCACCCGGCAGGACCGGCTGAGCGAAGATTCGGCCAGCCGGCTGGAGAAGACGACAACCGCGGCCCAGCACGCTCCGGCGAAACTGGACCGGCGCGCGCCCCGATGCGGAGCGCGCCCAATGGGAGCGGGCCATGGAGAGTGGGCAACAGACAGCAGGATCGGAACGGGAAAGGACGATGCGGAAGGGGGAAGTCCTCCCGCATCGGTCAAGCAATCTTGAGGCGGCCGGATCGCGGCCGCCTGAAGGATGGAGGTTCACTTTGCGAATCAGGGATCCAAGGATCCCGTGGAATACGAAGCAATAAACGCACCAGGAACCTCACCGACGAACGGGACGAGATGAACGGATTGGATCCCATCAGACACAGCCGCACGGACGGCGAGCCGGGCCACTGGCACGGCGTGGGACCGCCCGCTCCCGGCCGGGAGCCGCGGATTGCCCGGCCGAGCGGTTGGCTCAGCTTCGACCAGGGGAACCTGTCTCAGGAGCAGGTGCTGAAGAATCTCGAGCAGGTCGTCTCCATGTTGCAGACCGCGTCCGTCGGGTTGAACGAAATCGACGACTTGCTGACCGATTCGATCGCGGTGCTGAGCGCCCATTGGAGCGCCCGCGAAGGACAGGCCGCTCCACCGGAGGAGCTCCGGGAATACACCGCCCAGCGGCTGGCCGCGATGGAAGAGATTGCCCGAGGCTGCCGCTTTCACGGGCGCGGGCTGCTCGACGGGCAGTGCGGGGTGGCCGGTGCCGGGCGCGGCGTGGTGTTCATCCGTGGCGGCCCGAACACCGCGACCTCTCCACCGGAGGGGTACGCGGTACGAATCACCGACTTTCCGTCGCGCGCCGCGATTACGGGCGGCGTGCCGGTCAACGAGGATTGGATCTGGGCCGAACAGGAGGTCTTTCTGGCGGAAGGCGACCGGTTCGTCCGGTTCCGGGCGGCCCGCGGAAATTCGGTGACCGACTTCCTGCGGGAACTGCAGGAGGCGGTGCGGGCTTCGGGTTTGGACCTGGAGATCGCCTTGACGCAGCAGCGGCGGCTGGTGGTGCGCCACACCCAGTACGGGTCGCAGTTCAAGTTCAAGGGCAGCAGCCTGAACACGCCGCTGCTCTCCAAGCGCCCCGGGAAGCTGGAATGGAGCCGCAAGGGCACGGACATCCAAGGCTCCCTGGGCGGTGAGCCGGCCTTCGGCATCGGACGGATGCTGGTCGGCTTTCTGGACAACGAGCATACCTCCGAGCTGGCGATCGCCTGGAAAGGCGAGGCGCCGAAGGAGGGGCAGGGATTCGCCTGCCAATTGGTGCAGAACGGCATCGCCTTTCAGGACAGCGAGACGCCTGAAGCGGCGCGGCTGCGGATCAGCCTGCCCTCCCTGCTGCCCAAGCAGCTGGGCCGGTGGGTGGATACGCGAAGCGGGGTTGCCTCCCTGGCCGCCCTGAATACCGACTCGTGGCAGGAGGTGCTGGACGGCCTCTACGTGCTGCTGGCGGTCTCGGGGGAAGTGGTCGAGTGGAAGGATCGCGTGCGCGCTTGGATCGAGCGGTACCAGAACCGCGCGCTGATTTCCCTGCGTCAGGGATTCGCGGCGGCGCCGGAACCGCCCACCGAACCCGCGTATGCGGGACGGGCGGAGAGCATGGCCACGCTGCTCCGGGACCGGATTCAAGGAGGCCCGGGCACGGCCGAATGACGGGTCGCGGGGGGCACCCGCGCCGCAAGGCGGCGGACGGGCCCGAGGGACGGCGCCGCAGCGGAAGGAGCGGATCGCCGCTCCGGACGCGGAACGGAAGGAGACGGTTCGGCGGCAAGCCCGGGCGGCGCCTGCAGTGCGCTCGGCACGTCCGCCGCCGAGGGATGCCGATACTCCGGCACCCATTGAGCCCTCTGCCGGGCGAATGAGTTCATTCGCCGAGCAGGCGGTTCGATGAGCCGAACGCTACGCAGGCGGCTG
>JAPUJL010000127.1 GCA_027296185.1 SAR324 cluster bacterium
GCGATACCAGCCGCATCGCTGAGGCGCAGCCGCTCGCAGCCGCCTCGCGCGCCCGGCCTCATTCACCCACGTAGCGAATGCGGTAGATGAGGCCCGCACCGTCGTCGGAGACCAGCAGCGAGCCGTCCGCCAGTTCCTCGATGTCCATGGGGCGCCCCGACACGGACCGGCCCTGCAGCCACCCTTCCGCGAACACCTCCTTGCCCGCCGGATTGCCCGCGTCATCGAAGCGGATGCGCATCACCCGGTAGCCCACCGGCGTGGTGCGGTCCCAGGAGCCATGCTGCGCCACGAAGGCATCGTGGCGGTACTGGGCCGGGAAACTGTCGCCGCGATAAAAATGCATCCCCAGCGCCGCCACATGGGCCTGGAATTCGACCACGGGAAAGGTCGACGGGCGGGGCGGCTCCTGCCCCCGGAACTCCGCCGTCCGGTCGCGGCCGCCGCCGTACCAGGGAAAGCCGAAGTGCAAGCCGGCGCGGGGCGCGTGGTTGAACTCGTCCGGCGGCGAATCGTCTCCCATCCGGTCCGCGCCGTTGTCCGTGAAGAACAGCTCGCCGGTAGCCGGATGAAAGTCCATGCCAACCGAGTTGCGCACGCCCTCGGCGAACAGCCGGAAGTCGCTGCCGTCGGGGCGCAGGGAGACGATCGCGTCCGCGGGCGAATCGGGCCGGCAGATGTTGCACGGCGAGCCCAGCGCCACGTAGAGCCGGCCGTCGGGCCCGAAGGCCAGGTAGCGGGTGCCGTGGTGGGCCTTGCCGGGCAGTCCCGTGTAGATCGGGCGTGGGGGCGGCGGCGCCGCGAGATCGGCATCGCTCAGCTTGACCCGCAGGATGCGGTGCCGCTCCGCCACGTAGAGGTACCCGTCGCGGTAGGCGACTCCGTTGGGCTCGTTGAAGTGCGCATACAGGGTCACCACCTCGTCCGCCGTGAAGTCGCCGTCGCGGTCGATGGCGGCGTAGACCTTGTCGGATCGGGTGCCCACGATCACCGCGCGCGAGGAGGGCAGCACGGCCATCGTGCGGGCGCCCGGCACGCGGGCGTAAATCGAGATCGCGAAGCCCGGCGGCAGCCGGATGCGCTCCAGGTTCTCTCCGCTCACCTTGTACGTGCAGCCGCCCCGCAGCATCCAGGGCAACAGTATGAACACCGCGGCGATGGCGCCGAACAACAGGGCGGTCCTCCTCCGTAGCCGGGAACGCGAGCGCGCCATGCCTACTCCCGCTGTGGGCCGGCCATGGGCGAGGGTGTGTAGTGGCGCATCTTGAACGCGAGAAACTCGCCCAGCACCTTGCGGCTATGGCCCGGCAGCACGATGCGTGAAACGGAGCCCAGCTTGAGCGCCTCTTCCGGGTTCATCAGCTCGCGCTCGTAGCGCTCGGTGAGCTCGGCCATGCGGCGCTCCCGCCGGGCGGCGGCGGCCGTCTCGTCGCGGACTCGCTCGCGGCGGTAGTCGGCAATGATCTCGCGAAACTCGTCCTTGTAGATGTACTGCCGGCCGGCGGGCCCCATGACGGCGATGCGGGCGCTGGGCAGGGCAAACACGGCGTCGGCGCCGGTGGGATAGTTGTTGTACGAAGCATACGCGCCGCCATAGGCGTTGCGCACGATCAGCGTCAGGCGCGGTACGCGCAAGTCCACGATGGCGTCGAGGAGCGCGCGCCCGGCCTGTACGATTCCCGCCTGCTCCTGCTCGCTGCCGGGGGCAAAGCCGGTGACGTCCTCGATGAAGATCATGGGGATGTTGTACAGGTTGCAGAAGCGGATGAAGCGCGTCGCTTTCTGCGCTGCGGCCACGTCGATATAGCCGCTGTTGACCGCGCTGTTGTTGGCCACGAACCCCACCACGTAGCCGCCCATGCGCCCGTAGGCTGTGATGATGTTGCGGGCGCGGCCCGGCTGAATCTCGAAGTAATCCCCGTGATCGACCAATTGCTGCAGGAACAGCGTGATGTCGAAGGGCGTGCTGAAACCCGAGTTGGGCGTCGTCAACGCCCTGTGCAGCAGGATCGCCTCCTCCTCCATGTAGGTGTCGATGGGGTCCGAGGTGGGGCGGAACGGTGCCAGGGTGTGATTGTTGTCCGGCAGATAGCTCAGCAGCTTGAGTGCAAGGCGCAGAGCGTCCGTCTCGGACTCGGCGGTGAGGTCCACCACGCCGGTGGCCGAGTGCACCGCCGGCCCTCCCAGCTCGTCCGCGCTGATTTCCTCGCCCAGCGATTCGTGCACGACATCCGGGCCGGTGAGGCCGAAGAAGGTATTGGCGGGCTGGATGACGTAGGAGCCCTGCCGGGGCAGATAGGAGCCACCGCCGGCGTTGTAGCCGAACATGATCATGATCGCCGGCACCACGCCGCTGATCTTGCGCAGGGCGGTGAAAGCCTGCGCGTAGCCGTCCAATCCGCCCACTCCGGCCGGCACGAAGGCGCCCGCGGAATCGTTCATGCCGATGACGGGAACGCCGTTGTCGGCCGCGAGATAAAGTAGCTTGGCCAGCTTGGCGCCGTTGGTGGCGTCCATCGAGCCGGCGCGCTGAGTGAAGTCGTGGCCGTAGACGGCCACGTCGCGCCCGTCGACGTTCACGATCGCCGTGAAGATGGACGCCCCGTCCAGGTGCTCCCCCCAGTTCTGGAAGAGCACGTTGGGCTCGCTTTTCGTGAGCACCCGCACCCGCTCCAGCACGGTCATGCGCCCTTTGGCGTGCTGTTGCAGGATGCGCGCGGGGCCCCCCAGGGCGCGCCCTCGCTCGATCAGTTCCCGGCCGCGCGCCAGCACCCGCTCGTACTCGCTGTCCGGCTCGACGGGGAGCTGGCGCGCCCCCCCGCCCGGCGCGAGGGGGTTGTCCAGCCGGTACTCGGCCGGTGGCGGGGGTTGCGGGTCAGCCTTGCGGGCCGGAGCGGCCCGTCGGGTCGGTGCCTTCATCGCGAGTGCCAGGCTCGATCGCGTTGAAACGAGTAAGGATTCCGCCGTTATTTTACGCCTGGCGGGGTCTTTGGCAAGCCGGATACCGCGCGCCCCCGTCGCGGCAGGTGCTCCGGCTGAAGCTGATGATGGGGTTCCGGCCAAGCCGATGTCCAGCGCGGCCGGGCCACGCGCCTACCCGACGCGCCTCCCCACGCGGTGCAGGCGCACGATGGCGACGTTGAGGTGCACGAACTCCGCCACGCCGAACAGTACCACACCCAGGGCGGCCCACCAGGGCGGGCTTTCCGCCACCGGCACCAGCGCCACCATGAACGCCCCGCCCAGGCACACCACCAGCGAGCCCGCGCTGTTCATCATCAGGGCACCGGGCAGGCCGATGCGCCGCAGCGCGGCCAACTGGCTTTCCAACTGCCGCCGCTCTCCCATGCCGCGAGCCAGCGCGCCGCCGCTCAGGTTCGTCCCGGCCACGAGCAGGCTGGTGACGACCAGGGTGATGGACAGCCCGTGATGAAACAACGGCAGGGCCAGCAGGGGCACGTTCACCAGGGCCATGCGCCCCCAGCGCAGCCGCCGCATGAGCGGATTGGCTTCCAGGGCGAGACGCGGGGTGACAATCCAGGTGGAGAGAAAATCCATGCCGCGGGCGAAGGCCATGGCGGCGATCAGCCCGGCGGTGAAGCGGTTCCAGGGGTCCATCACAATCAGCTCACGCGCCAATTCCATGGCCCGAGTCTAGCGGGGGGAGGGCGGAGCGGCAAT
>JAPUJL010000128.1 GCA_027296185.1 SAR324 cluster bacterium
CCGCTCGATTTTCACTAGAACCGTGCTGGATAGGGGATAGGGGCACGGCGATCTATT
This sequence comes from SAR324 cluster bacterium, assembly GCA_027296185.1. Taxonomy (GTDB): domain Bacteria; phylum SAR324; class SAR324; order SAR324; family JACQKK01; genus JAPUJL01. Next base: position 58 of record JAPUJL010000128.1, read on the forward strand.
CTTCCGGCGGCGAGCCACGCGCCGGAGGCCACAATTCGGGAGCGGGAGCATGCACGGAATCACCGCCTACGGCGCCTACATCCCCCGGCTGCGGCTGCAGCGCAGCGCCATCGTCGAGGCCAATGCCTGGGGCAATCGGGCCTTGCGGGCTTACGGCAAGGGCGAGCGCGCCATGTGCAACTGGGACGAGGACAGCGTCACGATGGCCGTGGCGGCGGCGCGGGACTGCCTGAACGGCGGCGGCGCCCGGGAGTTGGAAGGGATTCTGCTGGCGTCCACGTCGCTGCCCTTCACCGACCGGCAAAACTCGGGGATCGTGGCCAACGCGCTGATGATGCGGCCCGAGGTGCTTTCCCTGGACGTGACGGCCTCCCAGAAGGCCGGCACCTCCGGGCTGGTGGCGGCGCTGGATATCGTCAAGGCGCGGGGCGCGGGGGGGCTGATGTTTGTGGCCTCCGAGAAGCGCCGCACCAAGCCCGCCAGCGCCCACGAGTTGTGGTTCGGCGACGGCGCGGCGGCCCTCACTCTCGGCAGCGAGGGCGTGATCGCGGCCTTCCTCGGCTCCGCCTCGCGGACGGTGGACTTCGTGGATCATTTCCGGGGCGAGGACCGGGCCTACGATTACAACTGGGAGGAGCGCTGGGTGCGCGACGAGGGGTACATGAAGATCGTCCCCCCCACCGTGACGGAGCTGCTGGAGCGCACCGGCACCGCCCCGGAGGAGGTCACGCACTTCGCCATGCCCAGCGTCTTTCCCGCCGTGCCGCCCGGATTGGCCAATCGGATCGGGCTGCCGGCGGAGAGCGTGCGCGATACCCTGTTCGCCGTCTGCGGCGAGGCGGGCGCGGCCCATCCGTTGCTGCTGCTGATCGACGCGCTCCAGGAGTCCAAGCCCGGAGACAAGATTCTGGTGGTGGGGTTCGGCCAGGGCTGCGACGCCCTGCTGTTCGAGGCCACGGAGGAACTGCCCGGATTCGAGGGGCGGCTAGGCATCAAGGGCGCCCTGGCCCGGCGCCGGGAGGAGACCAACTACAACAAGTTCCTCACATTCACTCAGGAATTGCACAAGGACTTCGGCATCCGCGCCGAGACGGACGTGCCCACGCCCCTGAGCGCACTGTACCGCAAGCGGGACATGGTCTTCGGCCTGATCGGCGGGCGCTGCACGGCCTGTGGCACGGCGCAGTTTCCCCGTAGCGAGGTGTGCGTCGATCCGGAGTGCAAGGCCGTCGGGACCCAGGAGGATCTCTCCTTCGCCGACCGCTCCGCGAAGATCAAGACCTGGACCGCGGACTACCTCACGTTCACCCTCGATCCGCCGGGGTATTACGGCATGGTGGAGTTCGACGAGGGGGGGCGCTTCATGGCCGACTTCACCGATGTCGAGCCCGGTGCGGTGGACGTGGGCATGCCGGTGGAGATGGCCTTCCGAATCAAGCAGTTCGACGAACGCCGGGGCTTCCGCCGCTACTTCTGGAAAGCGGTGCCGATGGAAGGGCCCAAGGAAGGGTAGCAGGCAGCACGGATGGGTGGAACCGCGCCCGATTCGGAAAGGGGCCGGTCGGTGGGTGGCCTACCCGAAGAGTTCCTTGAGCTTGTCGAGGAACTTGTGGGTGACGGGGTAGTTCGTGTCTTCCCCGCGGATTTTTTCCTCTTCCTTCTCGAATTCCCGCAGGAGTTCCTTCTGCCGCTTGCTGAGGTTGCTGGGCGTTTCGACGGTAATTTCCACGTACTGATCGCCCCGGCCGTTGCCGCGGATGTGAGGGATGCCCTTGCCCCGCAAGCGGAAGTGGCGGCCGCCCTGGGTGCCGGAGGGAATCTTCAGCTCGACCTTGCCGTCCAGGGTGGGCGCCACGATTTCGCCGCCCAGAGCCGCCTCGACCAGGGAGATGGGCACCTCGCAGTAGACGTCGTAGTCCTCCCGGTGGAACAGCGGATGGGGCCGCACCGCTAGGGCGATGTACAGATCGCCCGAGCGGCCGCCGCCCCGCCCCGCCTCGCCCTCGCCGGTGAGCTTGAGCCGGGAACCCGTATCCACCCCCGGTGGGATGGTCACCTTCAACTTGCGGTTCGCGCGCACCCGGGCCTGGCCGTGGCACTTGGCGCAGGGCTCGCGGATGATGCGGCCCGTTCCACGGCAGCGGTTGCAGGTGGTCGAAACGCTGAAGAAGCCTTGCTGGATGCGCTGCTGCCCCGATCCCTGACACAAGGGGCACGCGTCGATGTCCTTGGACGAGCGGGCACCCGTGCCGCCGCACCGGTCGCACTCCTCCATGCGGGGGATGCTGATCTCCGTGGAGTAACCGAAGGCCGCTTGCTCGAAGGTGATCTCCAGATTGTACTGCAGATCGGCGCCGCGCTCCCCCTGACGGCTCCGGCCCCGGGTACCCGCGCCGAAAAAGTCGGAGAAGATGTCTCCGAAGATGTCGCTGAAACCGCCGAAACCGGGAGCCTCGCCGCCGCCCATCCCTTCAGGGACATGACCGAACTGATCGTATTGCGCCCGTTTGACCCTGTCGCTGAGCACCGCGTAGGCCTCGGAGGCATCCTTGAACTTCTGCTCGGCGGCGGGGTCTCCGGGATTTCGGTCAGGATGGTATTTCAGCGCGACCTTGCGGTAGGCCTTCTTGATTTCGTCTTCCGTGGCACCGCGGGAAACGCCCAAGGTCTCGTAGTAATCCGCTGTCGCCAATCGATTGACTCCTCATGCCCGGTGTGCCCCGCGGCGGTCCGGTTCGGCGGCGAAGCCTGACGGAACCTCACGGGTCACCTTGTGGGGCGGTGCTCCGGCGGCGATTTCGGCGGGACCGCCACGCGCCCCGGAGCGCCGGAGGCACCGGAGGTTGGCCAGGGCGGCGGTGCCCAGGGAAACGGCCAGCGGCGGCGGGGAGATTACTTGTTGTCCCGAACCTCCTCGAACTCGGCGTCCACAACGTTGTCATCCGGGGGCGGGCCCTCCTGCTGGCCGCCCTCCGGCCCCGCGCCCTCCGGTCCCGCTCCGGCCCCGGCCGCTTCCTCGCCACCGTCGTGCTGGGCGCTCTTGGCGTACAGCGCCTGGGCGAGGGCATGGGCGGCTTGGGTCACCTCCTCGACGCCGGACTTGATGCGGTCGTCGTCCTGGGCATCCATGGCCTCCTTGAGCTTGACCACGGCCGACTGGACGGCTTCCCGGTCGCTCTCGGAGATGTTTTCCTTGACCTCGCTGAGGGTCTTCTCGGTGCTGTAGATAAGCGCTTCCGCCTGATTGTGCAGCTCGACCTGTTCCTTCTTGGTGCGGTCGTCGGCGGCGAACTGCTCCGCCTCCTGCACCATTCGCTCGATCTCCGCGTCCGCCAAGCCGCTGGAGGCTGTGATGCGGACGTCCTGAGCGCGGCCCGTGCCGAGATCTCTGGCGGTGACGTGCACGATGCCGTTGGCATCGATGTCGAAGATCACATCGATTTGCGGCACGCCCCGAGGCGCGGGCGGAATCCCCGTCAGCTCGAAGCGGCCGAGGGTCTTGTTGTCCCCCGACATGGGGCGCTCGCCCTGCAGACAGTGGATGCTCACCGCCGGCTGACTGTCGGCGGCGGTGGAGAAGGTCTGGCTCTTCTTCGGGGGAATCGTCGTGTTGCGTGGAATGAGGACGGTCATCACGCCGCCGAGGGTCTCGATGCCCAGCGAGAGGGGCGTCACGTCCAGCAGCAGCACATCCTTGACGTCGCCCTTGAGCACGGCCCCCTGGATGGAAGCGCCGACCGCCACCACCTCGTCCGGATTGACGCCCTTATGAGGCACCTTGCCGAAGAATTCCTCGACGACTTGCTGAATCCTGGGCATGCGCGTCATTCCGCCGACCAGGATCACCTCTTCGATGTCGTTGGCGGTCAGCCCTGAGTCCTTCAGCGCCGACTTGCACGGTTCGAGTGTGCGCTGCACCAAATCCTCCACCAGTTGCTCCAACTTGGAGCGGGTGAGGCGGATGTTCATGTGCTTGGGCCCGGAGGAATCCGCCGTGATGAAGGGCAGGTTGATCTCGGTTTCCATGGACGACGACAGTTCGTGCTTGGCTTTCTCGGCGGCTTCCTTGAGCCGCTGGAGCGCCATCTTGTCGTTCCGCAAATCGATGCCCTGATCCTTCTTGAACTCGGCGGCCAGAAAATCGATGATCTCCAGATCGAAGTCCTCGCCGCCCAGAAAGGTATCGCCGTTGGTGGCTTTGACTTCGAACACCCCGTCCCCGATTTCCAGGATGGAGATGTCGAAGGTTCCCCCGCCCAGGTCGTAGACCGCGATCTTCTCGTCGTTCTTCTTGTCCAGCCCGTAGGCCAGGGCCGCAGCGGTGGGCTCGTTGATGATGCGCAGCACTTCAAGCCCGGCGATGCGCCCGGCATCCTTGGTGGCCTGGCGCTGGGAATCGTTAAAGTAGGCGGGCTCCGTGATCACGGCTTCCTTGACCTCCTCGCCCAGGTAATCCTCCGCGGTCTGCTTCATCTTCTGCAGCACGAACGCCGAGATTTCCGAGGGAGAGTAGCGCTTGCCGCCGATTTCCACCTGCGCCTGGTTGTGCGTGCCCTCGACGATGGCGAAGGGGCTGTTTTTCAGCGCCTTCTTCACTTCGGGGGCGTCGAATCGCCGCCCGATCAGCCGCTTGATGGCGAATACAGTCTTGTCCGGGTTGGTGATGGCCTGCCGTTTCGCCACCTGGCCCACCAGCCGCTCGCCGGAATTGGTGAAGGCAACCATGGAGGGGGTGGTGCGCGCCCCCTCGGCATTGGTGAGCACTTTCGGCTCCCCGCCTTCCATCAGGGCCACGCAGGAGTTGGTGGTGCCCAGGTCGATTCCGATGACTTTTGCCATGACGTTTCCTTGCTTAACGGGTGATGGGGCGCTGAATCGAGGGCGGGCTAAGCCTGCTCCTCCGTGTTCTCGCCGCTACCGGGTTTTTCGCTGGGGGGCGGCTCCGGTTTTTTCGAGACCGTCACCATGGACGGCCGAACGATTCGATCGTGAAGGGAGTATCCCGTTTGCAATTCCTCGATGACGGTGTTCTCCGGAAACGCCACGGTTTCCACCAGATTCATCGCCTCGTGCTTGGTGGGGTCGAAGGGTTCCCCTTTCGCGGCGATGGGGTACATGCCGAACCGCTCGAAGATATCGTCGATCTGCTTGATCACCATCTCCAGGCCTTGGGTGAAGACCTGGTGGTCCGGATTCTCGCTGTGGTTGGAATGCTCGACGGCCCGCTCCAGGTTGTCCATCACGCCGGTGAGGTCCCGCAGCAGCGGCAACTGCGCATATTTCTGAACCTCGATTTGTTCCTTGTGCATGCGGCGCTTGTAGTTCTCGAACTCCGCCTGCAGCCGCATGTACTTGTCCAGGTGTTCCGCCGCCTCCTGCTTGGCGGCGGCCAGTTGCGCTTCGGCGCTGAGTTCCTCCGGCGCAGCCGCCTCGTCCGGCTCGCCGGCTTCCGCCGTCTGTGCGGTTTCCGCCGTTGGTGCGGCTGGCCCCGAATCCGCTGGCTCGGGGGCCTCGGCCGGCGCCGGCGGTTCCCGAGACGGCTCCGCGGACAATTTGGCGGGGCTCTCGGGGGCGGCCGTCCGCACCCCCGGCTCCGTGGCCGCGGCCGGCTCGGGAGCCTGTTCGGGGCCGTGATCGTCGGCGGGGGCGGGCTCCGTCCCGCTGGAATTTTGGGGGCCCGCCCCGTTTCGGGCGGGCTTGGCTGCTTGCTCTTTTTCCGTCATCGCCTCCGGTGGTTGAACGCGGCTCGCCTAGCTCGCCTCTAGGGGACCGCGCAACGCCTGGGTAAGAATCTTGGCGGTATAATCGATGATCGGGATCACCCGCGGATAATCCATGCGGGTCGGACCGATCACGCCGATCGCGCCCAAGAAATTGTTCTCCGTTCCGTACTGCGCGGCGATCACCGAGCAATCCTGGAGCGCCTCTTCCGAGTTCTCGATTCCGATGAAAATCTGAATGCCTGTCGCCTGCACCGTCTGATCCAGAATGTTGACGATGCTGATTTTCTCCTCCAACGTTCTGAGCAGGCGCTGCACCGTCTCCAAGTCGGCGAAGTCCCGCACGATATTCGCCTGCCCCTCGACGTAGACATTGCTGGACTCGGGCAATTCGAAGGCCTTCTTGCTCAGCCGCGCCACCTGGGCCAACAGCCGATCGTAGCGCTCCTTCTCCTCAGCCAGGCTTTCCATGATCCGGGCGCGGATGCCCAGCAGAGACTGCCCGGAGAAGTGGGCGTTCAGGTACTCGCTGACGTTGTTCAGGAATTCCTGCGAGAGCTCCTCGCTGGTTTCGATGATCTTGTTGTGGACCATGTTGGACTGGGTGATCAAAACGACGAACACCTGCCGGGTGTTCATCTTGACGAACTCGATCATCTTCAGCCGCGAGCGCGCCACCCGAGGCGCCGCGACGATGCCCGTAAACCGGGTAAGCCCGGCCAGCAGCCGGGTCGTGTTGGCCAGCAGGTGCTCGAGATCCTGGGAAGATTCGCCCAGGGTCGTGTCGATCATGCGCTGGATGTCCCGGGGCACGGCATTGGCCGCCACCATGGAATCCACGTAGAAGCGGTAGGCCTTGTCGGTGGGCACCCGCCCCGCCGAGGTATGGGGTTGCTCCAGAAAGCCTAAATCCGACAGATCCGCCATGATATTGCGGATGGTGGCCGGCGACAGGCTGACCTCGAGCACCTTGGACAGCGCGCGGGAGCCCACCGGTTCCGCCGTGCGGATGTAATTTGCGACCACGGCGGAGAGTATCTCCTTGACTCGCTCGTCCAGTTCT
>JAPUJL010000129.1 GCA_027296185.1 SAR324 cluster bacterium
GGCCATCGGGCGAGCCCGCGGCAGGGCTGCTGGGGCCGCCGGGCGAGCCCGCGGCCGAGGAGACCGGTTCCGGCCTGCTCCGCGAGATCGTCGGAACCCTCGCCGGGCGGCCCCTGGAAGAACTGCGGGAAGTCCTGAGCCACCTGCGCGGCTCCACCCCTTCCGCCGGACAGGGCCGGGTGATCGCCCTAATGGGTCTGCGGGGCGCAGGCAAGTCCACCCTGGGTCCGCTCCTGGCCGAGCGGCTGGCCGTTCCCTTCCACGAGCTGGACCGGCTGATCGAGGAAACCAGTGCCCTGGCGCTCTCGGAAATCTTCGAGATGCACGGCGAATCCTACTACCGGGAGGCGGAGCGGGCGGCGCTACGCTCCCTGATCGCACGGGGAACCCCGGCGGTGGTCGCGGTGTCCGGGGGCATCGTCACCGACCCGGAGGCGTTCGCCCTGCTCAAGCGGGATACGCTGTTGGTCTGGGTGAAGGCCACGCCCGAATTGCACTTGGCTCGCGTCGAGGCCCAGGGCGATTTCCGCCCCATCCGCAACCGGCCCAACGTGATGGCCGAGTTGAAAGCGCTGCTCCACGCGCGGCTCCCCCTTTACCGCCAGGCGCCCATTGTCGTCGATACGGCCGCGGCGCCGCCGGAAGTCTGCGTCGAGGCGCTGGCCGCGGAGCTCTCCGGAACGGCGGGCGGCAATTGAGTCCATGAGCCGCGGAGCGCGGCGGTTGAGCCCATGGGCTGCGGTGCCGTGAGGTGCCGTACCCGGTCCCGCATTGATCCCGCCGTAGGATACAGCTAGGATGGGCCGCTGGGATGGAATCGGCGGGGAAGAGACCGGCGGATCGGGGCCAAGCCGCCCACGGAATTTTCCCCGGCCTCGGCGAACGGACGGACGACTCGGAGCGACTGCCCATGAACGAACAACCGGAATCCTGGAAAGACCTCAAGTGGATCGAACCGGAATCCCGCTTCCTGATGCGCTCCTTGTTCAAGCGCGACCTGAACGTGATGACGGAATCGACCCGGCGCAGGGTCAACTGGACCGTGCTCGTGCTGGATACCCTGGCGATCTACATCCTGTTGCAAGTGCTGTAGCCGCCGCGCCCGGGCTTCAGCCGCCCGCCCGGGAAGGAGATCTTTCAGGGCGCCTCCTGGCGCCGGTGCCGCGTGCGAGAATCTCGAGCGCCTGAGCCAGAGCGGCCCCGGTGCTCTCGGGATATTCCTGGGGGAAGGTGTGATCGCCCTCCACGGTGATGACGGTCCCCATCGTGAAGGCATCCGCCAGATCCTCCGCTCCCCGTAGGATGCACTTCATTGACTCCCGCCCCCGCAGAACGACCGCCGGAACCTGCACCCGCTCGGCCCACTGAAAGATCTCCTTCCCCGGCCGGCCGGCGTAGGAGGCCGCCTCGAGCCAGGGCGGGCAAGCCAGCGTCACCGTCCCGTCCGGCTGCTCCTCGAGGGCCGAATCGCAGAAACGTTCCAGGGCCTCGGCGGACCAATCCCGGTAGATGCTGCGGGCGCCGAGCCAGCGTTCCGCGTCGGCGCGGCTTTCCCATTGGGCCCGGCGGGTTTGGGTCTTGGCGATGAGTTCGCTGCCGGCCCCCTCACCGGCGGGCAGCCATTCCTCGCTCCGGCGCCACGGCACCAGGGGCTCCAGCAGCAACAGTCCCGCCGCCAGCCCCGGTTCCTCCGCCGCCAACTGCAGCGAAATCAGCGCGCCGAAGGAATGGCCGCTCAACACGGCCGGTGGCCGCAGACGGGTTTCCACCAGCGACCGCAGATCGGCCACCGGCGCCTCGTAAGAGGGGAAGTCCGCCGGGTTGCCGCTGCTTCCGTGACCGCGGCTGTTGAGGGCGTGCACCCGGGCCCGCCCCGCCAGGGCGCGAAAGGCCGGATAGTAGGATTGCACCGTGAGCCCCGAGCCATGGACGAACGTCAGCGCCAGATCGCCGCTACCCCAGACCTCACCGCGAAGCAGCAGCCCGTCCGTGGTGGGAAGTTCGAATGGCCGGACGTCAGCGGCCAAGGGCGGCGCTCACTGGAACTGGGAGAGGCTGAGAACTTCCTCCCGCCCGTCCGCCAGGGTATAGACCAGGTGTTCCGGGTCCTGCCAGCGGAGGGTCAGTTCCGGGAGCGCGTTTTGGACAGGAAAGCTCAGGTGGAGCACCCGCGCGTCGTCGTAGAGGCTCACGTGCAGGCGCATCCCGAACTCCTTCTGCGGGGCGCCGCCCGGCCCCGCCCGCTCGGAGACGGTGGCGACGTGATAGAACGCCACTCCTCGCTCTCCCGCCGCGGCGCCGTCGGCGGTCTTGGAGGAGGGCAACTGGTCGGACAGGGTGAGCTCCTCGCTCACCCGATAGAGCTTCTTGAAAATGATGCCGTCCAGGGCCATCACCGCATGGGCGAACGTGTCCCCCACCGGCGTGAGCCGCATTTCCTTGTCCTGGGGCTGCAGGTAGAGCCCCACGCGGTTCTTGCCCTGGGCATCCTGGACCAGGTAGGCGAAGCGGCCCTCCTTGGGGAGCGCCAGGATGTGAAGGATGGTCTGGCCGGGCAAGGAGAAGATGAGCCGGTTCCGGAAGTAGACGGCGTTGCCCGCCCGGTTCTCCGGAAAAATGCGGAAGGGCTCGAAGGTGACGATGCCCCGGTGATCCGGCCCGGCGTCCAATTCCTGAACGGCCCAGGCGCTACCAGTGGCCGCCAAGCTCAAGGCAACGGCGCAAAATGCGATCGCGACGACATTCCTAGCCGGCATGGTGCCCGAGCCTCCGGGTGGCGGATGATTGGGTGTTGCCGGGGCTGGGCGGCCCGCCCCCCCATGCCACCCAGCACCGCCAACAAACCCGCCCCGCACCCAAAGGCAACGGGTGCAACGCACGGCGATCGGGAGCCAGGCGCCTTTGACTCCTCGGCGGAGCCTGTCCTAAGCCTGTCGAAGGGCTCGGGGTGACCGTGGCCTGGTAT
>JAPUJL010000013.1 GCA_027296185.1 SAR324 cluster bacterium
CAGGAGGGAGACGTGGTGACGGTCAAGGTGATCGGCTTCGACAAGCGGGGCAAGCTCAAGCTGACGATGATGGGCAACCACAGCTAATCGCGAGCGGCTAATCTCCACCGGCAACGGCGCTCCACACGGCTTGAGGAACCCCGCATTGCAGGGAGTCTCGAATGCCGCGCAGGGATCCGCCGGCTTTTCGCGCCCGTCTCTTCAGCTTCGCTCACGGCGGGCGCTGAGAATTATCCCGCGCCGGCAGATCGGGGGGGCGCACTCCGCTGGAGCCCGCAGCGCAGAGGCATCCAGCCCATCGGGTGCCCTCTTTTACTTTGACCCTCATCTCCAGTCCGCCGGGGCTCCCTCGCCGCGGTTCCCGCCGAGTTCTGTTCGGGTTGTAGAACCCTTTCGCCGGATTTCGAGTTAAACAAGAGTAGGACGAAGGGATCGTTTCGGCCGAATTCGCCATCGGACCCGAAGAGGGGGTGAACTATGCCGCGGACTTTCGGGGACGCCGAGGGGCGTTCCTGAGTGGCGCGCGCCAACGGCGAACCCATGAGCGCAGATTCGCAGATTCTTGTGGTCGAGGATGAGGCGACCATCCGGTTGATTTGGGAGCGCTTCCTGAACCGCTGGGGGTACCAAGTGGACATGGCCGAGAACGGTCAGGTAGGGCTGGACCGCGCCCGGGAGCATGCCTACCGCCTGATCATCACCGACCTCGCCATGCCGGTGTTGGGGGGGCAGGAGTTGGTGCGCACCCTCAAAGCGGAACAACCCGATCTCGAGATTATCGTCACGACGGGTCAAGGCACCATCGAGATCGCCGTGGAGATGATGAAGGCGGGTGTTTCGGATTTCATCACCAAGCCGATCAACTTCGGCAGCGCCGAGTACGTCATCAAGAAATGCCTGGAAAACGTCCAGGCGAAGCGGGAGAATATTCGCTTGCGCAGGATCAATCGGGACCTCGAAGAACTCAATAAGATCAAGGAGAAGTTCATCGCCATCACCAGTCACGAGTTGCGCACGCCCGTCAGCATTATCGGCAATATCGTCCAGGCTCTGGAGCCGTCGATGGATGGGACCGAAGAGGCGTCGATGATCCGCATGATCGGCTCGGCCTCGGAACAATTGCGCGAAATCGTCACCGAGATGCACGAGATCTCGGCGCTCAACTCGGAAAAGATCAGCCTTCAGCCCAGCCGATTTGCCTTCCAGCCCCTGTGCGAGGAGGTGGATGTGGAATTCCAGCTGGTCATCGAGGAACGGGGCCACCGGCTGAACTGGTACGTGCCCGAGCATTTGTCCATCCGGGTGGACCGCGCTAAGATCAAAAAGGTTCTGCGTGAATTGATACAGAATGCCATCAAGTTCACCAACGATGGAGGCGAGATCACCGTCCGCGCGGCCAACAACGAGAACGGGGAGTTCGAGCTTACCGTGACGGACACCGGCATCGGCATCCCGCACGACGAGCGGAAGTGGATCTTCGGATTGTTCTACGAGGTCAGCGACACGCTGCATCATCACTCGTCCAAGAGCCAGTTCGGGGGCGGCGGAATGGGGATCGGGCTGGCGATCGTGAACGATATCGTCGCTGCCCATCAAGGCCGGGTGACCGTGGACAGCGAAGTGGGCCGGGGTTCCCGCTTCCGGGTCACCATTCCGCAGCCCGGCCCTGGTTCCGGGGCCTAACAGCCCGCCAATCGCCTCGGCAGGATCCATGAACACCGCGGAAGGGGAGACGCTGTTCCGGCGGCTCGATTATCGGTTCAGCGAATTCACCCTGTATCTCCAATCCCTTACCCATAAGTCCTACGTCAACGAGAACGCGGCGGAAGCGCCGGCGGACAACGAGCGCATGGAGTTTCTCGGCGATGCGGTGCTGGATTTCGTCGTCACGGAATTGATCATGGAGCGCTACACTCAGCTTTCCGAGGGGGAGCTCTCCAAGCTGCGCGCCGCCCTGGTGAGCGAGCCGACCCTGGCGGCCATGGCGCGTCGGCTGGAGTTGGGCGAGCATCTGAGGCTGGGGCGGGGCGAGGAGCTTTCCGGTGGCCGGGACAAAAGCTCGATCCTGGCGGATGCCCTGGAGGCACTGATCGCGGCGGTCTACCTGGACAGTAAAGAATCCGCGGGCATCCGGGAGGTAACGCGGGTGGTGCGGGGACTCTTCCGGGAGCGCATCGAGCAGGCCAGCGGGCCGTTGCGCTTTACCGACTACAAGACCGAGTTGCAGGAGCTGGCGCAGAAGCGGTTCAAGGAACGGGCGACCTACAAGGTGATGGCGGAGGAAGGGCCGGATCACGACAAGCAGTACGAGGTCGCCGTGTTCATTCAGCAACGCGAATACGGCCGGGGGCGGGGGCGGTCCAAGAAGGAATCGGAGCAGGCCGCCGCCAAGCAGGCCTTGCACGACCATTTCGGGGAGCCATCCGCCGCGCCATGAACGACCGCCAGGGCACACGGCTGCAAAAGGTGATCGCCGCCGCCGGGCTCGCCTCCCGCCGGGGGGCCGAGCGCCTGATCGAGGAGGGCGAGGTGCGCGTCAACGGCCAGGTGGTGCGCCGCCTGGGGACCCGCGTGGTGCCCGGCACGGACCGGGTAGAGGTGCGGGGCGAGCCCCTGCCGGCGCGCACCCGGGTCGAGCGGGTGGTGTGGGCACTGTACAAGCCGCGCGGCTGCGTAACCACCTTGAGCGACCCCCAGGGCCGCCCGACGGTGCGGGATTTCTTTCCCGAGTCCGCCCAGCGACTGTTTCCGGTAGGGCGGCTGGACTACGATGCGGAAGGGTTGATCTTGCTGACCAATGATGGTCAGTTTGCCCAGCGGGTCGCTCACCCGTCCTTCTCGGTGACCAAGACCTATCTGGTCAAGGTGCGGGGCCTGCTGGGCCCAGGCCCGCTGCAGCAATGGGCCGCGGGACCGACGATTGACGGCAGCCGCCGCCAGCCGGTACGGGCGCGCGTCCTGCACACGGTCAACGACAAGACGTGGTGCGAAGTGACGTTGCAGGAAGGGCTTCATCACCACATCAAGAAGCTCTTCGCGGCCATCGGGCATCCCGTGCTGAAGATCAAGCGGTACCGGATCGGCCCGGTGGAGCTGGAGGATATGCGCCCCGGGCAGTCCCGCAGGCTAACCCCGGCCGAGATCGGGGCATTGCTGGGGAATTGACCCCGCGGCCTTCCCGGCCCGCGCCGATATGGGAACGAACGACCGCCGATGAGCGAGAAACTCTACGAGCTGAAGCTGACGCCGCGCCAGGTGTTGCTCCGGGTGGCTCCTCCCGGGGAGGGGAGAAAGGCCAACCTGAACGACATCCAGAAGGAGCTCAAGTCGCGGGGCATCTCCTATCATCATGGCACGCTGTTCGACATCTACCGCCGCGCCAGCGACGAGTTGGAAATCCTGAACGTCCGCGAGTCGACCCAGTACGAGGTCGTGATCGACATTGCCGCCGACTGCCAGGAAGCCACGATGACCATCGTTCCCCCCGATTCGGGGGAGGAGAAGCTGGATCCGAAGAAGATTCAGCAGGCCATGCACGACGCCAACCTGGGCAAGGGCATCCTCTACGACGTCATCCAGAACACGGTCAAGAACAACATCGAGAACGAGCCACAGGTCATTGCGCGGGGCAAGTTGCCCGTCCACGGCAAGGACGGCAAGGTCGACTTCCTTTTCCAAAAGCCGGAGGACGGGGAGGCGCCGAGCTTCGATTCGGACTACGTCGACTACAAGGAACTCCGCCTGATCAAGAACACCCAGGAAGGCGAGCTGATCGCCCGCATTCATCCTCCCACGCCGGGAGCGGATGGCTTCAACGTTCAGGGGAAGACCCTCAAGGCCAAGCAGGGCAAGACGGCCCGCATCAAGGCGGGCAAGAACGTCGAGGCCAACGAGGACGGCACGGAGATGCACGCCACCGCCGGCGGCTACGTGTTGCTCGCCGATGAGCGGCTGTCGGTGGAGAACGTCTACCAAGTCAGCCAAGTCAACTCGGACACGGGCAACATCCGCTTCAAGGGCGTGGTGATGGTCACCGGCTCGGTGGAGGACAATTTCAGCGTCGAGTCCGAGCAAGGCATCGAGGTCACGGGTACGGTGGGCAAGGCGACGCTGCGCAGCGGCGGCGACATCAAGGTGCACGGCGGGGTGATGGGCGGCAATTTGGATTCCAAGCGAAACATCTCGGCCAGGTTCTTCTCCGAGGCAAATGTACATGCCAGCCAGAACGTCACGGCCCAGGATTACATCCTCCATTCGACGGTGGAGGCGGGCAAGGGGGTGCGGGTCACCAAGTCGCCCACCGGATTCATCAACGGCGGGCTGACCCGCGCGGGGGACTTCGTGATGACGCCTAACCTGGGCTCGGATGTCTCCGAGGATCGCACCCAGTTGGAAGCGGGGATGCGCCCCAACGTGCAGCAGCAGTTCGATCGGTTGAGCGCCCAGATCGACAAGGGGGAGCTGACCTTCGAGAAGGTGCGGAAGAATCTCCAGGTGCTCCAGCGGCAGCGGGAAATGCAGGGGCCCTTCGACGAGCAGAAGCAGGAGACCTTCCAGAAGATGATCGACGCCGCCCGCCATTACCGGCAGCAACTCATGTCCAGCGTCGCCGAATACCGTTCCCTGTCGGGCGAGGTGGCCGAAAGCGACCCGGACCTGGGCTACGTGTTCATCAGCAACATCGTGAATGCGGGCGTCACGGTCCAGATCCGGCGGCAGAAATTCGTCGTCAAGACGCCGCTCAAGGGCAGCGGTTTCCGGCTGGTCAAGGGAGAAATCAAGATGCTCGACGTGGACGAGGTGCTCAAATCCTACAAGGCCCAACACGGCCGGTTGCCGGCGCCCACGTCCTGAGCGGACCATGCCCGAGCTGACCCGAGAGGAATTGGAGAAGGCCGCGCGGGCGATGGAGCGCATCCACGGCGCGGATCTGGAGGGGATTAACCTGCAGGGCGCGAACCTGCAGGGCGCGATCTTCGCGCGGTGCAATTTCCGTAACGCCAAGCTGGCCAAGATCAATTTCGACAGCGCGGACCTCTCCGGATCCGACTTCACCGGCGCGGTGCTGACCGGGGCGAGCTTTCGCGAGGCGGCGCTGGAGTCCTGCGACTTCAGTCTGGCGGACTTGAGCGAAGCCTCGTTCATCGAATCGCGGATGAACGGCGCGGTGCTGGACAAGGCGGTGCTGACCGATGCCGACCTTTCCGGCGCCGCTCTGAACGAGGCCCGGGCGATCCTGGCCGATTTCACGGGCAGCACGCTGACCCGCGTCAGCACCAACGGCACCCACTTCCTGCTCTCCCTGTTCGACGACTGCCGGGCCGAGCGTCTCACGGCGGTGAAGGCGGATTTCTCCGGCTCCTCCTTCCGCGGGGCGAACCTGGACCGCTCGGTGCTGAACGGGGTCAACTTCAGCCTGGGCGACCTGGAGGGGGCCTCCATGCGCGGCTGCCCGCTCAAGCAGGCGAACTTTCTGGGTGCCAATTTGCGCAAAACCAATCTCACCAAATCCAACCTGGAAGGGGCACATTTCTTGCGTGCCGAAGGGGAGAAGGCCGTGTTGAACGGGGCCAATCTCCGTGGCGCCAACCTCACCGAGGCGAACTTTTCCGGCGCGAACTTCGACGATTCGTATCTGATGGAAGCCATCACCGATCTCGCCAATTTCGACGGCGCCAGCTTCAAGGAAGCCAAGCGATGAGGGTTCCCGCCTGGGTGGCGGTGGCAGGTTGTGCCGCGGCGCTGCTGGCGGCATTGCCGGCGCGGGCGGAGTACCGCGCCTACGAACTGGAGGTGATCGACGTGTTCGATTGCCGCGTGAACAAGCTGGAGCGGTGCCGGCGCTCGGCGGTGCGCACCTCGCTTTCTCCCGACCTGTATACGCGCACCCATGGGGGCGGGATGCGGATCGGCGTGGTGATGCTGGCTACCTGGATGTGCTACGGCGACACCTCCAACTACCGCCCGGTCTGCCCACGTCCCGCGCCCCGGGACGCCAGGTTCGGCACGGGCGACCCGGTCAAGGTCAAGCTGGCCAAGCACATCACCGACGGCTGGGAAGGCAGCGTGGAAGTGGCCTACTACCAGCGCTCGGTGAACTCGAACGTCTACGGCGTCCGCTTCGCCGACCGGCAAAACGTCTACGCCCGCTACTTCGAGAAGGACCTGGTCAAGCTGGTAGAGGAAGCGGAGCCCGGCGCGGCACCGCAGAGCGAGCCCCCCCAATGACCGCCCGCACCACCGCGATCCTGGGCAAGGGCGGTGTGGGCAAGACCTTCTTCGCGAGCCATCTGACGATGGCCTTCAGCTACCTCGGGGTCAAAACCCTAGTAGTGGGCTGCGATCAGAAGCAGGATACCCTCCGCGCCCTCTCTGCGGAGACGCGGCCGCCGCTGATGGATTGGCTGGACTCCACTGACTACGACTACGCCAGCATCGCACCGGAGCAGGTGACGGTGCCGATCGGCCCGTACGCCGACGCCATGGAATTGGGCGCCTCCCCGTTGCTGGTGGGGCACTACGCCGCCGTGCTGGACGAGGCGTTTCATTACTTCTCGAGCCACAATCTCCTCGACCGCTACGAGCAGGTGATCTTCGACGTCACGGACGAGCGGTGGGATTCCGTGCTGGCGCCGCTGTTCCGGCGGGTGGAGTCGGTGGTGGGGGTGACCGCCGAAACCCCGGAGTCGCTGTTCGTGCTGAACCGCCTGTTGCGCGCCGCGCAGATCGGCGGGTACGAGCTGGAATATCCACTGGTGCTGGTGGGGGTGGTCAACAACGCCTCCCGCGATCCCCTGGCCTTCGAGCGGTACGTGGAACGCACCCAGTGCTTCCCCTTGATGACGGTGCCCGACCTGCCCGAGTTGGCCGGGCTGAAGGCCTTCCACCGCACCCTGTTCGAATTGAAGTCGCTGCCCCAGCACCTGGAGCAGGTACTGGACGGATTCGTGAAGATCGCCGACATGCTGCGCGGCGAGCCCCTGAACATCTTTCCGGTCAGTTCGCTGGACGACGAGGAGGTGTGGAAGCTGGCCCCGGCCGTCAATCTGCCGAGCTAGCCTCCTGACCCTCGCGCCAGAAGCGGTGGCGTTCCTTGGCCTTCCGATAGGCCTTCAGCCCCTCCTGATCCCGATCCTCCAGCCGCAGCCCCGTCACGATGGGGCGCTTGAAGCCCGCCTCGTCGTAGTTCAGCACGGTGAAGTAGCCGCTGTGAGAGGGCACGATCTCGCCGTCGGCGCGCTGGAGCGACACGGAGATTTCCACCTCGAGGGTATACCGGCGCACGTAGACTACGCGGGATTTCACGTTCACCAGGTCGCGGCTGAAGATGGGCTGCTTGAAGAAGATGCGGTTCATGGCGAGGGTCACCATGTTCCGGTTGCGGGTGAAGTGCCGGGCGGTGTAGGTGGCCACCTGATCCATCCACAGCAGCAGGTCCCCGCCGAAGATGGTGCCCAGCGCATTGAGGTGGCGCGGGAGGAACTGGCGCCGCAACTCGATCTCCGTTTCCGCCGGGGTGAGGAACTCCTGCTTGTCCCGGTTCAGCTCTTCCACGACGTCCGCCGCCCGCAAGGGGCCGGAGGCGTCGACGGCCTCCTGCATGGCCCGCCATCGATCGGCGATCGCCTGGCGCCGGGATACCTCCTCCCGGATGCGCTCTTCTTCCGGCGTTTCGTAGAGCAACCCCGGAATGTTCGGGTTGGATTTGCCCACCTCGCTGATGGCGACCATGGTGATGAAGGAGCGCTGCACCGGCATGAACTCCCGGGCGGCGAGGTCCTTGCGGTACCCCTTCACCTCGATGGTCATGGAGGATTTACCCACCCGCACCAACTGGCCCTCCAGCCGGATCAGGTCCTGGTGGAGGATGGGATAGATCAGGTCGACGCGGTCGAAGGAGAGTGTGGCCACCCGGGAGCCGGAATGGGAGAACGCGATGCGGCCCGCGAGCACGTCCATCAGGTCCAGGATCGCCCCGGCCTGCATGCGCTGGCCGTGCAGCCCCTCCTGCCCCACGATCTCGGCGAGATACATCCGCGAGTCGCCGATGCGCTTCATGGGCCGCTCGGTCATGCGAGCGTTCCGCGCAGGACCGTCACCGCCTGCCCGCCGAGCAGCACCCGCTCCCCCGCAAGGGTCACGCGCACCACGCCGCCCCGGGCGGAGGCCTGGAAGCCCACCAGTTCGGTCTTGTTCAGCTTGCCGCCCCAGTAGGGTGCGAGGGCGCAGTGGGCCGAGCCGGTAACCGGGTCTTCCGGAACGCCCGCCGCGGGTGCGAAGAAGCGGGAGACGAAATCGAATCCTTCCGACTGGGCCGGAGCCGTGACGATGACTCCCCGCGTCTCGACGCGGGCCAGGGCGGCCATGTCCGGGTTGAGCGACCGCAAGGCCGACTCGTCGGCGACCTCGGCCAGAAAATCCATGCGGTTGCGGCCCACGAACCGCAGCGGGACGCCCAGCGCCTCCGCCAATCCCGCCGGTTCGGAGCACGGCTCCACGGGCTCGGAGGGAAAGTCCAGCTCGATCCAATCCCCCCGGCGCCGCGCGCGCAGCTCCCCGCTGCGGGTGAAGAA
>JAPUJL010000130.1 GCA_027296185.1 SAR324 cluster bacterium
CCCATCGGAGGATACGGCTCGGTACAAGGGAGCGGGGCACTCCCGCGATCCGGAGCTGCCCGGCGAATCTGGAAACGGGGATGGGGTCCGCGCCGCAGCGACGGGCGCGGAATCGGATCAGCTGATGCGGAGCTTGCGGTCGGTTTCCTTGGCGTCCTGGTAGACGAGATGGGCCTGGGCCTTGTGGAGGATGACGTTCTCGTCAATGACGACGGCCTTGACGTTGTCCTCGGAGGGAATCTGGTACATCACGTCGAGCATCACGCCTTCCAGGATGGCCCTGAGGCCGCGGGCGCCGGTCTTGCGCTTGATGGCCTCCTTGGAGACGGCGCGCACGGCATGGTCGTCCACTTCCAGCTCGACTCCTTCCAGCTCGAGCAGCTTCTTGTACTGCTTGATCAGGGCGTTCTTGGGCTCCACGAGAATCTTGACCAGGTCTTCCTCGGTGAGCTCGTCGAGGGTGGTGACCACGGGGATGCGGCCCACGAATTCGGGAATCAGCCCGAACTTCAGCAGGTCCTCCGGCTCCACCTTGCGCAGGATTTCGCTCATGTCCTGGGTTTTCTTGGAGATCTGCTCGGTGCCGAAGCCGATGGTCTTGCGGCCGATGCGCTGGCTGATGATTTCGTTCACGCCGACGAACGCCCCGCCGCAGATGAAGAGCACGTTGGTCGTGTCCACCTGAAGGAATTCCTGCTGGGGGTGCTTGCGGCCCCCCTGGGGCGGAATATTGGCGACGGTGCCCTCGATGATCTTCAGCAGGGCCTGCTGCACACCTTCGCCCGAGACGTCGCGGGTGATCGAGACGTTCTCGCTCTTGCGGGCGATCTTGTCGATCTCGTCGATGTAGACGATCCCCTTCTCCGCACGCTCGATGTCGTAGTCGGCGTTCTGCAGCAGCTTGAGGATGATGTTCTCCACATCCTCGCCCACGTAGCCCGCCTCGGTGAGGGTCGTGGCGTCGGCCATGGCGAAGGGCACGTTGAGCAGCTTGGCCAGGGTCTGCGCCAGCAGGGTCTTGCCCGTGCCCGTGGGGCCGATCATCAGGATGTTGCTCTTCTGCAACTCGACGTCGTGGGTGTGGGCGCTCACCCGGATGCGCTTGTAGTGGCTGTAGACCGCGACGGAGAGCACCTTCTTGGCGTGTTCCTGTCCGACCACGTAGTTGTCCAGGATCTCCTTGATTTCCTCTGGCTTGGGGAGGTTGCCGTCCTGCTGGGCGGATTGCTCCTTGCTCCACTCCTCCTCCATGATGTCGTTGCAGAGCTCGACGCACTCGTTGCAGATGTACACCGTCGGCCCCGCGATGATCTTCTTCACATCGTTCTGGGACTTTCCGCAGAAGGAGCAGCGCAGGAGGTTGCCTCTGGACTGGCTCATAAAATCTCTCCGCCTTCGGATTCGATCCGCCTCTCCCCCGGGGCGGACTGCAATAGAACCGAATTCGCCGAATTCCCCACCCGCTGAATGGCGAACGGCCCCCGGTGCCGGGCCGGCCCTGCCCGCGGCCGTCCGGCGCGGGGCGTCCTATGCCCGGCCGGGCTCTGGCCTAATGATTGGTATGATAGCGGACTCCGCGTCAACAGCAAAGTAGTGATCGACACCGGAATTTCGACCGCGGCGCGTCGTCCGGGTTGGGCCGCCGGATCCGGGCCGCCGAGCGCCACCCGCGTGCGCCCGGATGCCGCGGAGTTGCCTTCCTCTAATGATACGTCGGGATGGCCCATCCGTCTCCTGCGAATCCTCGGCTGCGGCTGCGGGCCGGCTGCGGGCCGGCTCAGCCCCGGGCGCCCGGCTCCGCGCTAGAAGTAGTAGCGCACGGAGAAGGCGGGGAAGGAGCTGGTGGAAATGCTGGTCGTGGTCCGGTCGCCGACGGTCTGGGTGCCGATGCCCACTTCCGCCGCGATGCCCAGGTTGGGCAGGGTGACGAAGAAGATCTCCGCGCCGAGGAAGGCGCGCACCCCGAATCCGGAATCGTCGACCGGGTTGGCCGTGGTGTTGTCCTCGACTTTCAGGTAGCCCAGGCTGCCCCCGACATACAGGTCGAGCTCCGCCTGGCGCTTGAACACATGGGCATAACGCAGGTCGAGGGAGAAGATTTCCAGCAGCTTGTCGCCGCCGTCGGTGGTGTTGAAGAACCCGAACTGCACGTCGATCGATTCGGTGCTATCGAGCCAGTACTTGAGCGAGATGGCGTCCACGGCGTACTCGGCGGCCGATCCGTTGCCGGTGACGGGTACGGAGCGGTGGTGGTAGCCGATGCCCATCATTTTTGTCGGATCGCGACTCTCGTCCACGTATTCGATGAGCAGGACGTCCTCGCGGGGAATTTGTAGCACGCCGTAGCCCTTGTCCGATTCCACGGTGATGGTCTCGTCCGTGATGCCGATGATCTTGCCTTTGATGCGCTCGCCGCCGCGCAGATGCAGCGTCTCCGCCAGCGCGGGCGCCGCGAGCCCGATCAGCATCCATGGAATCAAAATTCGTAACAATTTCATCATGTTATCTCACCCAGAGGTCAAGTTCCGGGGCCGGTTCGACTGGTTTTCCAGGGTAGGTCATGCAATTTCATCGCCATCGCGCCCCCGAGCGCGGGCCGTGAGGGTGGGACCGGATATTCGGCGGATCCGGGGGGGGCGAAAGGGCATCGGCAGCGGCGCCCGCTTCCGTCCGCCGCGCTCCCGCATAGGGCCCGGCCGAATCCATGAGGGGATGCCGGCAGGCCTAATCCTCGTTGCCGGAGCCAGTGGCCGCGCGTTGGAATTGGAAATTGATTCGCCACGGAAGACCCAAGAGGCTATACTCACGGGCGATAACCCATGGGCCTGCAGCCGACGCTTCAGGGAGACGGGGCGGAACCGGGATGCTCTTCAGATTGCGCAGGAACTCCAACGGGAACAGCCGCCGCCGGTTGATGCACCGCACGGTGTTGTTGATCGCCATATCGGCGGTGATCACCCTGATGGTCAGCCCCAACATCAACCTCGTATCCCTCCGGTACGAGGAAGGGGACATCATCTCCCAGGACATCGTCATCCTCGACAATGTCGCGGTGATCGATCCGCGCTCCACCGATGCCCGGCGTTCCGAAGCGCTGGCCGGTTTCCCTCCCATCTACGACATCGATCCACGCCTGAAGGTCGACACCAACAAGCGGGTGCGCGATCTGTTCGCCCACGCCCGTGGCGTGCTGGCCGAGGCCGGGCAGAGCCGGGTCGAGTGGCAGTCCCGCATCCGCAACAATTCCCTCGAGCGCATCGCCGCGCTTTCGAATCTGGCGACCACGCGGCAGCGGCTGGAGCGGGTGCAACGGGAAAAGGGCGTGCTGGTACGGCATATCGGCGCACTCACCGAGCGGCCCGAGCTCAACGCCGTGCAATCCCTGCGGCTGGACAAGTCGCGCTTCGACCTGATGGTGATCACGGCGCACCTCACCTCGGGCGCGCAGGCCCTCGCCCAATTCGAAAAGCGGCTGGAGCGGCTCGATGCCCAGGGCGCCCAACTCATCGCCGATTACAAAAAGAGCGAAGTCGAAGGCGAAAACCGCGTGCGCAACCTCCCGGCGGACTTGGAGAACGCCTTCCGTGTCTCCCTGGAGGAGGGTACCAACCAAGTGCTGCTCCAGGCCCGCTTCAACGAGGAACTGGAGAACAAGACCATCCTGCTCGTCGGTCCGGTGCTGGAGCGCAAGATCGTGGCCTCGCTCGAGAGCTTCGATCCCCCGGGGGATGCCATCCAGATTCAAACCCTCGAGTCCGACACGCTGACCCGCTTCGAGGCCCTGGAAACGATTACCGATGTGGCTCAGGTCCGCGAAAGCCTGGCTCAGCGGGGTGAGGACCCGGTGCTGTTCGGTGAGGATAGCAGCCAGCGGCAGGCGATCGTGGCATTGGCACAGCGGTTGGTGCAGCCCAATCTCACCGAGAACAAGGGGGAGACGGGGCGGCAAATGCAGGAGTTGGCCGCTTCGATCAATCCGGTCTTTTTCAATTTAAATAAGGGCGATATCGTCGCCCGTGCCGGCGAGCGGGCCACGCCGCAGCAGGTGGAGATCATCCGGGCCCTCAATACCTACAACCTGCAGAACCCCAAGTATCCCCAACTGATCGGAACGTTCCTCATCATCCTGATCGGGCTGGGGGTATTTTATCAGTTGGTGGCCTTCCGCTCCGCCCCGGAGCTGCGCTCGTTCTCCCGCCTGTTGTTGATGTGCATCGCGCTGCTGCTTCCGCTGCTGTTCGCCGAGTTGGTGCTGCTGGTGGTGCCGGGGTGGACCCTGATCTTCGACCTGTTCCCGCCGGAGACATACAACTTCCTCATTCCCGCGGCGCTGGCCGCGATGTTGGGGGGCATCCTGCTGCGGTTCGAGGCGGGTGTGTTCCTCGGCTTTTCCGTGTCGCTGTGCATGGCCATCCTGCTGGACTTTAGCCTCACCTTTTTCATCTATTCGCTGATGGGCAGCTTCGTCGCGGCGCTGCCCGTGCGCTACTTCGTAACCCGCTATTCCCTATGGCGGCAGGGTCTGCGCATCGCCGCGATCAACGTGCCGGTGATCCTGGTGCTCTCCCTGGTCGAGCAGCGCCCGATGGACGTCACCCTGGCGATGAACCTGGGCGCGGGATTTCTGAACGGATTCGTCGTGACCTTCCTCGCCGCCGCGGTGCTGCCGTTCCTGGAGAGCGCCTTCGACATCACCACCAACATGCGGCTGCTGGAGTTCTCCAACATGAACCATCCGGCGCTCAAGGAACTGTCGGTGGGGGCGCCGGGCACCTATCACCACAGCATCGTGGTGGGCAACCTGGCCGAATCGGCGGCGGAGGGCATCGAGGCCAACGCGCTGCTGGTGCGCGTCGCGTCCTACTATCACGACCTGGGCAAGATGCTCTGCCCGCTGTACTTCGTGGAGAACCAGAACACCCGCAATTACCACGACGACCTGCCCGCCCGCACGTCGGCGCAGATCATCATCAGCCACGTGAAGAACGGCCTGGAGATCGCCAAGCGGCACCGGCTGGGAAAGGCCATCTGCGACATCCTCGAGCAGCACCACGGCACCAGCCTGGTGCGCTATTTTTACCACAAGGCTCAGAAGGAGCAGGCCGATTTGGGGTCGCCGCCGGACGAGGCGGATTTTCGCTACCCCGGCCCCAAACCCCAGACCAAGGAGTCGGGCCTGGTAATGCTGGCCGACGTCACCGAATCCGCCGCGCGCAGCCTGGAGGATCCCTCCGAGAACGCGATCCGCGGCATGGTGCAAAAGCAGGCCACCCGCCTCTACAGCGAGGGGCAACTGGACGAGTCCGGCTTGACGTTCAACGACCTGAATTTTATCGAGAAGACCTTCACCAAGATATTGCTCTCCGTCCACCACCACCGCATCCCCTACCCGGAACTGCGCAAGATGACCCGGGAAGACTTCGCGCTGGACGAGCCCGATGCCGAGTCCCCGGATCAGGATAACGTGGCAAAGCGCCCCGCCGCCCTCTGACCCGCTCGATGATTCGCGGCTCGCCGCGGCCCTGGAGGGGTTTCTCGAGGCCCTCGGCCACGGCGGGCGCGGCGTGTCCCTGCTGCTGGCCGATGACGCGACGCTTCACCGGCTGAACCGGGCGCATCGCGGCCGCGACGCCCCCACCGACATCCTTTCCTGGTCGTACCTGGAAGACGCGCCCGCTGCCGCTCCGGTGGCGGGCACGGGAGATTCCGTCCCCCGCCCGAAAGCCACGCCGGGCGGCGCCGAAGCGGAGCCCGGCTCCGAACCGCTGGGCGATCTGGCCCTCTCCCTGGACCGCGCCCGGCACCAGGCGGCCCAGAACGGCTGGGACCTGGCCACCGAAGTGCTGCGCCTGCTGGCCCACGGCTGCGCTCATCTGGCCGGCTACGATCACAACACCGAAGACGAGGAGCGCCGCATGCGCGCCGTCGAGGTGACTCTACTGGAAGGGCAGGGCCTCACGGAGATCTATCCGGAATCGCTCCGCTGATTTGCCGGTAAAATGGGCCACAATTTGCCAAATCCAGCGTAGCTGACTATTTTCCCTCAGGACGGAACCGTCGGTTCATCGGCGGCGGTCCGCACTGAATTCGAGCTCACTCAGTGGGTGAAACGATGGAGTGTTCCCGCTGCCATCACGAAAATCCGTCCGATTCGCGATTCTGCTTCGAGTGCGGGTTGGCGCTGGAACAGCCCTGCTCGTCGTGCGGTAAACCCCTCCCGCCCGGTGTAAAATTTTGCAACGCCTGTGGCCAGGCCGTCTCTGAGCCTTCGGCCCCCGCCACTCCCGACCCGCCGGTCGAGTCGTCAGCCCCTCCCTCCGGTGAACGGCGCCAAGCCACCGTCGTCTTTTCCGATCTTTCCGGCTACACGGCCATGAACGAGCGCCTCGACCCGGAGGAGGTGCAAGGGTTGATGCGCCGC
>JAPUJL010000131.1 GCA_027296185.1 SAR324 cluster bacterium
GTGAGCTGCCGGGTCGCCGTGGAGGCGGGCGTGGCCTTCGGCTGGGAACGCTACATCGGCATCGGCGGCGTCATGATCGGCGTGCCGGCCTATGGCCGGTCGGCGCCCTATCAGCATATCTACGAGGCCCTGGGCATCACCTCCGCCGCCGCCGCCGCCGCGGTGAAGCGGGGGTTGGGGTAGACGAAACCGCCGACTGTTCACGCACGCCGGTCATGACGGAGCCCCTCGGCCCCCGCCCGAGGAGCGCCGCCACCCATGATCCAGCCAGGATCTGAGGCAGCATGATCCAGATCGCGCCGTCGATTTTGTCCGCCGATTTCGGGCGGATCAGCGAAGAGATCGCCGCCGTCCACGAGGCGGGCGCGGACTGGGTGCATCTGGACGTGATGGACGGCCATTTCGTGCCGAACCTCACCTTCGGGCCGCCGCTGGTGGCGCGGATGGAGAAGCCGAAGGGGTTGGTGTTCGACGCGCACTTGATGGTGACCGATCCGGACCCGTTGATCGAAGGATTCGCCCAGGCGGGCTGTCACCGGCTCACCGTGCATGCGGAGGCACCGATCCATCTGCACCGCACCCTGTCGGTGGTGCGGAGTCATGGGATGCAGGCGGGGGTCTCGCTCAATCCGGCGACGCCGGTCTCCGCGCTGGATTGGGTGCTCGAGGAGGTGGAGCTGGTGCTGCTGATGTCGGTGAATCCGGGCTTCGGCGGGCAGCGGTACATCCCTCAGGTGACTGGAAAAATCCGGGAGCTGGCGGATATTCTGGCGGAGCGTGGGCTGGCCATCCCCATTCAAGTGGACGGGGGCATCAACACCGAAACCATCGGCGAGGCAGCGGGAGCCGGCGCGACGGTATTCGTGGCGGGCACCGCGGTGTTCGGGGAGCCGGATTACCGCGCCGCAATTTCCGCCCTGCGCGAGCGGGCCGAGGCCGCGGTGAAGCCCCGGCGCAAGGATTTGGGCTAGGCCGGCCGTTCCTGGGCGGCCGCCGTGCGGGAACGGCGCGGGTAACCCAAAATACTTTGGAAAGCGCGCAAATCTGGTCTATGGTGTAGGGATTCCCGCGGCAAAGGCTGTTGCTGCCGCCCTGCGGCGTGTCCCCAGGGCCGGCCCAACTCGGTTAAGAGACGACGGACCCAGATGCCCGAATTCAATGCCAAGACGCTGAAGGAAGCCGACGCCCTCTGCGAGCGGTACGCGGAGAAGTTGCACGCGTTGCTTCCCTTGCTGCACTTGGTCCAGCGGGAGAACGGCGGGTGGCTTCCGCCCGGGTGGGACGCCTACATCGCGGAGTATTGCGAAACCACCCTGAACCACGTGCGCGGGGTGATCACCTTCTACAATATGTATCACACCGAGCCGGTGGGCAAGTACCACCTCATGGTGTGCACCTGCGTGCCTTGCGGGCTGTGCGGGGGCGACGGCGTGCTGGAGCACCTGGAGCAACGGCTAGGCCTGCGGCCCGGTCAGACCAGCCCGGATGGGCTGTTCAGCCTGGAGGAGGTGCAGTGCCTGGCGGCCTGCGACAAGGCCCCGCTGGTTCAAGTGAACGAGGAAGTGTACGAGCGGGTCGGCCCGGACCAACTGGACAAGCTAATCGACGACGCGCGCAAGAAGTCCGCATAGCCCAGGCGCGCCGCGGCCGGCAGAAACGTCACGCGGGGCGGAAGGCACATCCGACGGAATTCGATATGGCGGAAGAAAAGCTGCTGCTGCTGAAAAATATCCGCAAATCCGGCTACAAAGGCACTCTGGCCGACTACCGGAAAACCGGCGGCTTCACGGCGCTCGACAAGGCGCTCAAGCAGATGAAGCCGGAGGCGGTGCAGGCGGTCGTGAAGGACTCGGGCCTGCGGGGCCGGGGCGGCGCGGGGTTTCCGACCGGCGTGAAGTGGGGCTTCATGCCCAAGGATACGGGCAAGCCTTCCTATCTGGTGTGCAACGCCGACGAGGCCGAGCCGGGGACGTTCAAGGATCACCTGCTGATCAACGAGGACGTCCACATGTTCCTGGAGGGGATGATCGTCTCCTGCTACGCCGTGGACTGCCACCATGGCTACATCTACATCCGCGGCGAATCGATGAAGTCCGCCAAGCACCTCCAGCAAGCCATCGACGAACTTTACAAGGAGGGCCTGCTCGGCAAGAACATCCTGGGCACCGGGTACGACCTGGACATGACCGTCCACCGCGGGGCGGGCGCCTACATCTGTGGCGAGGAGACGGCGCTGCTGGAATCCCTCGAAGGCAAGCGGGGCCAGCCGCGGGTGAAGCCGCCGTTCCCGGCGGTGGCGGGCTACAACGGCTGCCCCACCAGCGTAAACAACGTGGAAACCCTGGCCACCGTGCCGTGGATCGTCAACGAGGGCGCTGAGGCCTACAAGGCCCTGGGAACTCCCAACAACGCCGGCACGCACCTGGTGAGCATCAGCGGCCACGTCAAGCAGCCGGGCGTCTACGAGGTGGAGTTGGGGGTAAGCCTGCGCTCCCTGATTTACGACTATGCCGGGGGCATCCGCGGCGACAAACAACTGAAGGCGGTGGTGCCCGGCGGCGCCTCCTCGCCGGTGTTGACCGCCGACGAGATCGACGTGCCCTACGATTTCGACTCGCTGGTGAAGGCGGGAACGATGATGGGATCGGCGGCGCCGATGGTCTACGACGAGGACACCGACATCGTGGAGTTGGCCTACCGCACGACCCGGTTTTTCAACCACGAGTCCTGTGGCCAGTGCACCCCGTGCCGGGAGGGCAACTTCTGGTTGAAGAACCTGATCCGCGACTTCCTGGACGATGCGGGGGACGAGAGCAAGATGAGCCGCGTGAAGCGGGTAGCCGGGGGCATGATCGGCACGACCCTGTGCCCCTTCGGAGATGCGGCGGGCATGCCCACCGTGGCATTCGTGCAGAAGTTTCCGGAGGAATTCCGAAAACACTTCCCATAGGCAACGGAATTCATGCCGTCATTTTATCTGGACGACGAATCGATCGAGTTCGAGCCCGGCGAGAGCGTGCTCAGCGCCGCGCTACGCCATGGCCAGGAGATTCCCCACTACTGTTTCCATCCGGGGATGTCGGTGGTGGCCACCTGCCGCATGTGTCTGGTGGAGATCACCGACCTGGGGAACGGGAAGGGGCTGCCCAAGCTCCAGGCCTCCTGCGCCACTTCCGCCGCCGAGGGCATGAAAATCTCGACCACAACCGAAAAGGTGGTCACGGCGCTGAACGAGGTGAACGAGTACCTGCTGGTCAACCACCCTCTCGATTGCTCGATCTGCGACCAGGCCGGGGAGTGCAAGCTGCAGGATTTCGCATTCAGCTACGGCACCGGCCATTCGGAGATGGAATACGAGAAGCGGGTGTACGGATGGCGGGACGTGGGCACCTACATCATGCTCGAGCGCAACCGCTGCATTCATTGCTCCCGTTGCGAGCGATTTTCGCGGGAGGTGGAAGGCGGTCACGACTTCGGGATGTTCCTGCGGAGCCACGAGGTGACCTTCGA
>JAPUJL010000132.1 GCA_027296185.1 SAR324 cluster bacterium
CCGCGGCCGTCAGCGGGAGCGATAAGACGAGTATCGCCGGAGCGATGAAACGTCTCGTCATCGGGTGTTTCGCCCCCTCATCTGCCAGCGAACGATTCTTCGACATTCCTGCAAATCCGCCCCGTTGCGGCGCAGCCGAACCCTCGCAGGGTACGTTTCCGTCCGGGCGCCTGCGATCCGCCCCCGAGGGCGGCCCTGGAATATAGCGCCACCCTAGCACGGGGGTTTCGAGCCGGTAAATACGCCTTCGACGGAAATCGCGGGGGCCCTACGGCCTGGGCGCGGGCCCTATAGTCTGGTCGGGGAGTGCAGGGACCAATCCGGAGTGCCGGGTCCGGAAAAGGGCTAGTGGAGGCCCCGGCGTATCCCCGCCATTTTGGGCGGGGCCTCGAGCACATCCACTTGGCCCGCGCCCGAGCGGCTGCCATGGACGGCGGTGAGTACTTTGGCGAGCCGGATGAAGCTTCCGGCGCGCACGTCATAGTCGGCGCGGTCCACGTCGCCCTTGGCGTTCAGGTAACCCCGGCCGCTGACGGCGGCCTGGAGCCAGTCCACCTTGCCCACCACCTCGACGTGCCCTTCGTGATCCACCACTGCCCTCAGCCGGGCCAGGGTGCCACCGAGCAACAGCTTTCCGTTGCCGAAGACCGTCACGTCCGCGCCGCCGTTGAGATCGGAAATGTAGGCTTTGCTCTTGCCGTTGAGGGTCAGATTCGCCGCGCTCATGCTTCCGCCGCGGAGGACGGTGCGGTCGTTCAGGGTCGCCACCACCTCACTGCGCAGGTCGCCGATGTTGATCTTGCCGCTGAGGTCGTAGAGATAGATCGGAACCCCTTCGGGGACGGTCACGGTCATCGTGACCGGCGCGTCCGCCATCTGCTCGAATTCGAAAGCCCGCGGGTTGAGGAAGGCGGAGGCGGAATCGCCGGCGGAGACTCCCTGTTGAAATTGATCCTTGGCGCCCCCCTGAAGCTGTACGCCGAAATCGGTGGGCACCGGCCGCAGTTGACGCACCACCTCCCGGGGTCCGTGCAAGCGGATTTGCACCACCTTTCGAATCAGACTGGTCTCATCCTCCCGGGCGAACTTCCGGCGGGTGGTCTCCCACAGGTTGTCGGGGGTGTTGAGCTGAATGGAAAATTTCCCGGTCAAGCCCTCCAGCAGGAACCGGCCGTTGCGCGGCATGATGAGCGACATCACCCGCGTGAACGGCGGACCCAGCCCGGCATCCGGCGAGCGCTGCCGCGGCCGGGATTGGGGGCGCAGGGCCTCTTCGCGCCGTTGTTCTCGGGCACGCAGGGCCTGATCGTAGCTCTTGCGGCGCGCGGGTTCGGAGAGCACCTCGTAGGCTTCGGTGATCCGGGAAAAGACCACCGGGTCGCCGCCCAGCACGTCGGGATGATACCGCTTGGCCAGCTGGCGGTAGGACGACTTGATGTTCTCGGCGCTCGCGTCGTGCTCCAGCCCCAGGCTCTCGTAATAATCGATCATACGGCGTTGTGCTTCCCGGGGGTTCGCGAGCCGATCAGATCGGCCAGCCGGCCCACGTCTTTCTTGGTCATCGTCCGCATCAGGTGGTCGGTCAGCACCAGGTTGATCATCGCCTCCACCATGGGCACCGCCCGCGGAAGCACGCAGGGATCGTGCCTTCCCTTGGCCCGCAACTCCACCGAACGCCCCTCGCGGTCCACCGTTTCCTGGGGCTGAACGATCGTCGCCGTGGGCTTGAAGGCTACCCGCAGGATGATGTTCTCTCCGTTGCTGATGCCTCCCTGAATTCCCCCGGAACGGTTGGTGGCGGTGCGGATGCGCCCGTCGCGGAAGACGAAGGCATCGTTGTGGGCCGATCCGGTGAGGTCCGTCGATGCGAACCCCATCCCGAACTCCACTCCGCGTGTGGCGGGAAGGGACATCAGCCCCTTGGCCAGGTCCGCCGTGAGCTTGTCGAAGACCGGCTCCCCCAGGCCCGCCGGGCAGCCTCGCACCACCGCGCCAACGACGCCCCCGACGCTGTCGCCGGCCTTGCGCACCTTCTCGATGCGCGCGATCATCCGCTCCGCCGCCTCGGGGTCGGGGCAGCGGACGATATTGGCCTCCACCGCCTCCGCCGTGACCGTGTCGGGATCGATCTGGGCCTCGATGTCGTGGACCTTCGCCACGTAGGCCACCGTCTCGATTCCGAACTCGGCGGAGAGAATTTTGCGGGCGATGGCACCCGCCGCCACCCGGCCCACGGTTTCCCGGGCGCTGGCCCGGCCGCCGCCCTGCCAGTTGCGCACGCCGAATTTCTGCTCGTAGGTGAAGTCGGCGTGGCTGGGGCGGTAGAGCTCCTTCATGTCGTCGTAGGCCTCGGGCCGGGCATCCTGGTTCCACACGACGATGGAGATGGCCGTCCCCAGGGTGCGGCCCTCGAACACCCCGGAGCATATCCGGGCCTCGTCCGATTCCGCGCGTTGGGACGTGATCCTGCTTTGCCCGGGCTTGCGGCGGTCCAGGTCCACCTGGATATCCGCTTCGGACAGGGCGATCCCCGCCGGGCAGCCGTCGATGACCACGCCCACGCCGCCCCCGTGGGATTCACCCCAGGTGGTTATGCGGAAGAGTTTGCCGAAGCTGTCGCCCATGGGTGTCGAATTCGGCGCTTGCGGTGCCCGAGCCGTTCATTCGCTCCGTCCGGAGACGCGAAAATCGAAACTTCGGATCGTGCCGGGCCCTGCGCCGCCGCGGCCCGCCGGTGCGCGTGGCCGGAAAAGTCAGTGTATGCCCATGACCTACGAAAAGGAACAGCCCCCGCTCACCGGCAGCGCCGCCCGCAGCGCGGAATGGCGGGTGGGAACCGCCCCCCGGAAGCGGGGCGGAGGCCGGATCGCAGCCCGGTCCCGGCGATGGCGCCCAGCAGGAGCGGGCGGATTTATCGGGAGAGCTTGGATTGGGCGAGGCTCAGCCCGGCGCGGGCCTTTTCCGATTCCGGGTTCAGCTGCATGGCCTGCTCGAACGCGCGGGCTGCGTCGTTCCAGCGCTCCAGGCGGGTTTCCACCACCCCCAGGTGCAGCCAGCCCTGACCGTGACTTTCGTCCCGTTGCAGCAGCCGCCGGAGCGTGGCCTGGGCGGTCTCCCAGTGGGTCTGGCCCATCTGCGCCAGGGCCAGATGAAACAGCGATTGCGGCTCCTCGGACCGCTCGGCGAGGGCCTTCAGGAACGCCTGCTCGGCGTCCGGATATTGCTCCATGACTTCCAGGGCGATGCCCAGGGCCTGCCACACCTCCCACTCCTGGGGGAACTCGGCAGCCAGCAGGCGCAACTCGGTGACCGCCCCTTCGGGGTCGCGCGATTCCAGCCAGATGGAGGAGAGCAGCAGCCGGGGCCGGTGGCTGTCCGGTTCCAGCTCGCCCGCCGTGAAAAGCGCCGCCTCCGCTTCGTCCCACCGCCCCTGCTCGAAGAGCGCTTGGGCCAGCTCCATCTGCCGCTCGAATTCCGGATTGGCCCAGGCCTCGCGGCCGGATTGCAGCCGCTCCCATTTGGCCAGCGCAGCCTCCAGCGCTCCGCCCTGGAAAGGGGGCTCCCCCTCGGGCCGGGCGGCGGCCTGCAAAAACGGATCGGCTTTCAGGGCGCGGCGCATCCATTGCCCCCCCTCCGCCGTGGATAGGCCGGCGGTCAACGCCAGCACCGCATAGGCCAGGCCGTCAGCCGGGTTTTTCAGCCGGGCCACCGAGGCTTCGGTCTTAGCCTCGTAATCCTCCTTGCGGAAGTA
>JAPUJL010000133.1 GCA_027296185.1 SAR324 cluster bacterium
CTCCTCGTGTCGGGCGACATTTTCGCCCAATACGGCCTGCCCGAAGATATCCCCTAATCCCCCGGAACGGGCGATGCCATGGTGGTTGCCCTCCCATTCCGTAGCCTGACGGCCGCCGCGCCCAGGGTGTTGCCGGCGGCGGCGCTGCTGTTGGCCCTGAGCCTCGCCGCCGGCTGCAACGGCTCCGGCGAGGGCGGGGCGGGAGAAGGGGGCGAATCGGGAAACAGCGCCGCCGCGGCCGCCCGAAACAAGCCCGGCGAGCGGAACCCGGCGATCGGGTCCAATGGGCGTCCCGGCACCAAGGTGGAAGTGCTGACCCTGGCACCGCAGGACTTCACCATTCACACCACCTACATCGGCCACCTGCTCCCCATCGAGCGGGTCACCCTGCGCTCCGAGATGGAGGGCAGGGTGGAGCGGACGGACTTCGACACCGGCGACGCCGTGGCCAAGGGGCGGGTGCTGGTGAACATCTCGACCCGGCAGCTGACCCTGCGCCGCGATTTGGCCCGCTCCAATCACAAGTTGGCCGAGGCGAGCTATCGGCGAAACGTGCAGCTGATCGAGAAGGAACTGATCCCCGCGGCCCAACTGGACGTTTCCCGCAACGAGCGGGACGTGGCCAAGTTAAACTTGGAGCTGGCCGAGCTGGAGTTGCGCAAATCCCAGGTGCGCTCCCCGATCGCCGGAACGGTCAAGTCCAAATCCGTGCGGGTGGGCGAGTACGTCTCCAAGGGCCAGGAGCTGGCGGAGATCCTGGACCTGTCCCGGCTCCTGGCGGTGATTCACGTTCCCGAGAAGGAGATGCGCCACGTGGCGCCCGGCAAGCCCGCCTCGGTGACGCTGGACGCCCTGCCGGACAACCGCTTCGCCGGCCGGGTGAAGACCGTCGGCGTCGAGGCCGACCTCCGGAACCGCAGCTTCGAGGTGGAGGTGGAGCTGGCCAACATCCGCGGCGAGTTGCGGCCCGGCATGCTGGCCCGGGTCGAAATCGAGACGGGCGCCTACCGGCAGCAACTCCTCATTCCCCGGCAGGCCGTGCTGGAGCGGGAGGACCGGCGCATCGTGTTCGTGGCGGAGGACGGCCGGGCCGTCGAGCGCACGGTGGAGACCGGGGTCAGCCGTGACGGCGACGTGCAGGTGCTTTCCGGTCTGGAACCCGGACAGCGGCTCATCGTGACCGGCCAGCACCAGGTGACCCCCAACAGCCGTATCCAAGTCGTCCCGGGGGCGGACGGGAGCGAGGCGGAGCCCGAGCCATGACCCCCAGCGGGATCGCCCTCCGATTTCCCGCGCCGGTCTATATCCTCACCGCGATGATCGTGATCGCCGGGGCGATGGCCTACCGCTCCCTGCCCAGGGAAGCGGCGCCGGACATCCAGATTCCCATCCTGATCCTCACGATCCCCTACCCCGGCGCCTCGCCGGAGGACGTGGAATCCCTCATCACCCACAAGGCCGAGGTGGAGCTGCAGGGCATCGAGCACCTGAACACGATCAAGTCCACCTCCACCGAGGGAGTGGTGGCGATCACCCTGAAATTCGAGCTGGGCTTCGACGTAGAGCAGGCGCGGTCCAAAGTGCGCGAGGCGATCGACCGGATGCGTCCGGACCTGCCGGCGGATATCGAGGAGCCCATCATCACGGAGATCAACCTCTCCGAACAGCCCATCATGATGGTCAACATCTCCGGCGGCGTGGGGCTGGTGCAGCTGAAGGAGATCGCGGAAGACCTCAAGCAGCGTATCGAGACGGTGCCGGGGATTCTCTCCGTGGAGCGCATCGGCGGTCTGGAGAAGGAAGTGCGGGTGTTCGTGGACCCGGAGAAGCTGCGCTACTACAACCTGGGGTTGAATCAGGTCTCCTCGACGATCCAGCAGGAAAACACCAATCTTCCCGGCGGCACGATCACCATCGGTCCCCTCAACTACCTGATCCGCGTGCCCGGCGAAATCGACGATCCGGAGGACATCCGGGACCTGGTGATCGCCGCCCCGGATCAGGTGCCCATCTACGTCAAGGATGTGGCGTCGGTAGACTTCGGATTCCGCGAGCAGACCAGCCGCTCGCGCCTCAACGGCCTGGAATCGGTTTCGCTCAGCGTTTCCAAGCGCAGCGGGGAAAACCTGCTGGCCATTTCCGATGCCGTGAAGGAGATGGTGGCGAGGGAGGAGCAGCGGCACGAGGGGCGGGTGCGCTTCACCGTGCTTTCCGATCAATCGGAGCGCGTGCAGCAGCTCGTCACCGACCTGGAGAACAACATCCTCACCGGGTTCATCTTGGTGGCCCTGGTGCTGCTGATGGTGATGGGGCTGCGCAACGCCCTGTTTGTGGCGGCCGCCGTGCCCTTGTCGATGCTGTTGAGCTTCCTGGTGCTCGAGGCGCTGGGCTTCACCCTGAACTTCGTGATCCTGTTCAGCCTGATCCTGGCGCTGGGACTGCTGGTCGACAACGCCATCGTTGTCGTCGAGAACATCTACCGCCACGTCAGTGCCGGCCGGCCTCGCTGGGAAGCCGCTCGGGTGGGCGTGGGCGAGGTGGCCGTGCCGGTGTTCACGTCGAGCCTGACGACCCTGGTGGCCTTCGCCCCGCTGATGTTCATGCCGGGGATCGTTGGGGAGTTCATGAACTATCTCCCCAAGACCCTGATCGTCGCGCTGAGCTCCTCCCTGGTGGTGGGGCTCATCATCGTCCCGGTGCTCTGCGCCACCCTCATGCGCGTGCCGCGTAAATCCGGCCGGGGGCCGGACGGCGCGTCACCCGATGCGCCGCAGCCCGGTTCCCCGCCGGATGGGCCCGACGAGTTCGGCTATCTGGAGCACTCCCGGGTGCTGCGCGCCTACCGTCAGGTCCTGCGCATGGCCCTGCGGCGGCGGGGCTGGACCCTGGCCGCGGCTTTGGCCCTGTTCGCCGCGGTGAGCGGCACGTACGTGGTCACCACGTTGCGCGCCCGGGGAGTGGAATTCTTTCCCACCACCGAACCCCGGGAGGCCGTGGTGCGGGTCACCGCGCCCATGGGCTCCACCTTGGCGGTTTCCGACGATTACGTGCGGCAGCTGGAGGAATTCATCGCGCCCCACGCGGACGAGCTGGAGGCACTGGTCGCCAATGTGGGCTCCCGCCGGGGTTCCGGGTCTTCCCGGGCGGGCGGCACCACCTCGAACTTGAGCTACCTAGTGCTCAATTTCCCCAGTTGGGAACACTGGAAGCGGCTCCCCTCCGTGGTGCTGGCCGAGCTGCGCGCCCAACTGGACGGCGTAGCCGGCGCGGAGGTGAAAATGAGCCGGCAATCCCACGGCCCGCCCACCGGGCCGCCGGTGAACATCGAGCTCTCCGGCGAGAAGCTGGAGGTGATGAAGGCCATCTCGGGGGAGATCAAGGCACGCATCGCCGGACTGCCCGGCCTGGTGGATGTGGGAGACGACTTCGACCGCAGCCGCCCGGAGCTGAAAGTGGACATCGACCGGGAGAAGGTCGCCCGGCTGGGCCTGCGCACCGCGGACGTGGCGCTGACCATCCGCACCGCCTTCAACGGACGCAAGGTGTCGGTGTACCGGGACGGGCGGGACGAGTACGACATCGTGGTGCGGCTGGACGAGCGCTTCCGCCGCTCCCCCACCGATCTGGAGAGCCTGTTCGTGCTGACCCCCCTGGGCTCGACAGTCCCCCTGAGCGAAGTGGCGGAGGTGAGCAGCGGGCCGTCCCTGGGCTCGATCCGCCATATCGGGCTGGACCGGGTGATGACCATCTCGGGCAGCGCAGAGGGCGTTCCCGGTCCCGTGTTGCTGCGGCAGGTACGGGAGCGGCTGGCCGATCTGGAGCTTCCGGCCGGCTACACCCTGCGCTTCACCGGGGAGAATACCAACCGGCGCGAGACCCAGGACTTCCTGCAGCGGAGCTTCGTGATCGCCCTGGTCCTGATCTACGTGGTGCTGGTGGCGCAATTCAACTCGATGCTGCTGCCCTTGGTGATCATGGCTTCGGTGGTGCTCTCGCTGATGGGCGTGTTCCTCGGCCTCACCCTGCACGACCGGCCCTTCGGCATCATCATGACGGGCATCGGCACCATCTCCCTGGCCGGGGTGGTGGTGAACAACGCCATCGTCATGATCGACTACATCGGACGCCTTCGCCGGCGGGGCTTCCCCCGGGAACTGGCCATCGTCACCGCCGGCATGGTGCGGCTGCGGCCGGTGCTGCTCACGGCCGTCACGACCATCCTGGGCCTGATGCCCGTCGCCGTGGGCCTGGACATCAACTTCTACCGCTGGCCGCCCCTGATTCTGGGGGCGGAGGGCGGCAGCTTCTGGAGGCCCATGGCCCTGGCCGTGATTTATGGCTTGGCCCTGGCGACGCTGCTCACCCTGATCGTCGTGCCGGTGCTCTATTCGCTGCTGGACGGGGCCAAGACCCGCCTCCGGCGGCGCCTGGGGCTGGGCGACGCGCCCGGTTCGCCGGCATCCCTGGCGGGCGTCGGCCCTGTGGGTTAGCCGGGCTCCTGCGGCTCCAGGCGGCAATGACGGCGGGGGCGGCCCGGCGGATTAGCTGGGCACCCGTCCCGGGGACCAGCTTCGCCCGCCATTCATCGATCATTCCGGGCACAGCGAGGAATCTCGACAGGGACGATCGGAAATCGGTTCCCGAGCGGTTTCGCTGACACGCTTCGCTCCGCTCGCAATGATAAATCGGAGGCTTAAGCCGTGTCGAAACCGCACCGGGCATCCCTCCGGTTACTTGGCCGGAAGGGTTAGCACGAAGTTCAGCGCCCGGGCGACCCAGTGCTCCACGGCCTTTTGGGTGGGGCTGCCGGCGGGATCGACCCTGACGAATCCCTTCATGGTGCGGCCGGTGAAGTCCATGACCCCCGCATGGGGCTGGGCCAAGGCCTCCTCGTATTGCTCCGGGCCGACCCGCACCATGAGGCTGTCCTTGTTCACGCCGCAGACCATGTTTCCGTTCACCAGGAAGCACAATCCCCCGAACATCTTCTTTTCCGCGAACCCCGGCCGATCCGCCAGGGCCTTGCGTACCCGTTGCGCGAGGCGGTCGTCTTGAGCCATGCTGTCTCCTTGCTGTTTCCTAAAAGATGAAGCCGGCCCGGCGCGCCCCGGCCCCGGCCATCGCTCGAGCGAGGCCCGATTGAACCTGCCGCTGCGCCTCCATCTGTTGTTGTTTCCTCCCGGCTGCTGGCACTGCCGGCGCCTGATGAATCCCTTCGCCCGCCAACACCCCGGCTTTCCGTACTTGTGCGAAGCCTGTGACGGCGCCCTGGGCTGGCGCGACCCGGAGTTCAGTTGCCGCGCCTGCGGGCGGATCACGGCAGAGCCCCACCGTCTGCGCTGCCCCGCCTGCGCCACCGAGCGGATCGCGCTGGACCGGGTGTGGGGCGCTTGCCACTATCGGGACCCGGTGCGTCATTGGGTGCTCGGCCTGAAGTATTACCGCCACGACCCCCTGGCCCGCATGATGGGAGATCTGCTCGCCCGCAGCATCCAAACCGGTGGGCTGACCGAAGATGTGGATTGGGTGGTGCCCGTGCCACTGCACCCCAGCCGTGTGCGGCGGCGGGGGTTCAATCAGGCCCACCTGCTCGCCCATCACGCCCTCGCCGGGTTGCGCCGCCGAGGACGCCCTGCGCCGCCCCTGCGCACGGACCTGTTGCAGCGCCACAAGAAGACCCGGCCGCAGGTGGAAATTGCACCCGCCGAGCGTTACCCCAATGTCGCCGATGCCTTCTCCCTGGCGGAGCCTCCGGCGCTCCAAGCCGGGTGGCGCGGGTGGATCCACCGGGCCGCCGCCCGGCCGGCTCCCGCCAATGGCAACAGCGCCGGAGGCAATGGTGCTGGGGGCAATGGGGCCGGGGAAGCGTCGCGGCGGGCCATCGAGGGGCGGCACATCCTGCTCGTCGACGACGTGATGACCACCGGCGCGACACTCAATGCCTGTGCGCGGACCCTGAAAGCCGCCGGCGCCCGCCGCGTGGATGCCCTGGTGCTGGCCCGGGCCTGAGGTGCGCCGCTGCGTCCGGGATGGGGCTATCCCTTCAGCTTGAGCACCGAGAACGACGCCCCGGCGGGATCGGTCAGCACGGCCAGTCGGCCCACCGGGATGTCCATGGGCTCGACCCGCACCGCGCCGCCCAACTGCTTCGCCTTCTCGCAGGCGGCATCCACGTCGTCCACGGCGATGTAGATCATCCAGTGAGGCGGGACACCCTTCCACTGCTCGCCCTCCATCGCGACGATCCCGCCCACGTCCGACCCGCCGTTCTGAAACATGGTATACGTCTGGCCCGGACCCATCTCCATGGTGTTGCTTTCCCAGCCCACCAATTCCGTATAGAATTTCCGGGCGCCCTCCGCATCGGGGGTATTGATCTCGTGCCAGATGAAGGTGCCCTGCACTGGTTGCTCGGCCATGATGCGCTCCTTATCGTTCGGTGACGGAAAATATGCCCACTCCCTCATTTCACCACATGGTTAAATCTCGTCAACCCCACCGGCCGAATTTTCTCGCGAAGCCGCGGTGCGCCCTACGGAGGCGCGGCCGATGAAGCTTCCGCTCCGCTGGGGGCTTCTGCTGCTGCTTGGCATCTGGGCGCTCCATTCCTACGCGGAGTCGGACGCCCATCGCATGGTGCTGCTGGTCGTGGGCATGGGCGTTGCCCTGTGGACGGCCTTCAGCCTTAAGATCCCCCCGCGCAAGCCGGGCGACGTGCCCTCCCTCTGGCCGCAACGGCCAGGGGATGGAGAATCGGAGGACCCACAGAATCGAGAGGCGGGCCGCGGCGACGGCGGCGGAGGCGGCCAAAGCGCAGCCCCACATGGAGACGGGGACACCGAGCCCGCCGCACCGGACCATAGGCGACCCGGACC
>JAPUJL010000134.1 GCA_027296185.1 SAR324 cluster bacterium
GGCGGTGCCGATCATCGAAAACGGGGAACCCCAGGGCTTTCAACTTCGTAAAATCAAGGCGGGGAGCATCTTCCAGCGGCTGGGGCTGCGGAACAACGATTTGATCCAGGGGGTCAACGGCGAATCGCTCACCACGGCGGATCAGGCCCTGCGGCTTTTTACGGTCTTCCGCAACGAGCGGGAAATCGTGCTGGACATCGTCCGCAACGACCAGCCGATTCAATTGGCCTATACCATCGAGTGAGGCCCGGCCGCCGCCTGTCCGTTCTCCCGTTTCCGCTCACGCCAAACCTTTCGGGCACATCCATCATGCCGCGCCTTTCTTCCTTGCCGCGCCCCTTGGCCGCTGCCGCCGCCGGGGCACTGCTCTTGGCCTTCACCGCGCCCGGGGCTTGGGGTGAGGAGTTCCGCCGCTGGGCGGAATCGGCCCGCGGCCTGGGCGTGGGCGGGGCGCTCACGGCGGTGGCCAGCGGATCGGACGCGATGCTCTACAATCCCGCCGGGCTGGCGCAGGACGTGATCTGGAAGGCGGAGCTGGCCTACAGCCTGGACGAGAGCGAGGACGATCCCGGCGGGTTTTTCGACAGGCTCGACGACATGCCCGGGACCCCCGCCGAAGTGGGCGACCTGCTGGCCGAGGGCCAGGAAAGCCGTTACCGCCGCGAGCAATTGTTCGCCTCGTTTCACACCGGCGGCGGATTCGGCCTTGCGGCGATCGACGTACGGACGCGCCAATCTCAACCCACCGCCGCGGGTCTGGGCTACCGGGAGGAGCGCTTCACGGGAGGCATGGCCACCCTGGCCTGGAGCACGGGGCTGCGACTGATCATGTTCGGGGTGACGGTCAAGGTGCTGGGCCGCCAACTGATCGAGGAGGAATTCACCGCCGCCGAGCTGTCCGATCCGGCCTTCGACCTGGAAGGCTTCCGCTCCTCGGGCAACGACTTCGCTTACGACGCTGGGGTGCTGATCCGCCTGCCGATCCCATTCATCCGGCCCACCATCGGCGCCGCGCAGATCAACGGCGGCGATCCCGAATTCGGCTTCTCCAAGCGCCCGGCCTTGCTCAGCGAGACCAACGTGGGGGTATCACTCAATCCGTATATTTTTACCGACGCGGCGCAACTGCTGCTGATGTACGAGCAGCGGGACATCAACGACCACGCCTACGCCGCCGACGACTCCTCGGCGAAGCGGGAGCATTACGGTGCCGAGCTGTCCTTCTTCCCCAAGGCCCACGGCATCTGGGCCCTGCAACTGCGCGCGGGCGACAGTCAGGGCAAGGGCACCTGGGGGGTGGGCGTGAACTTCGACCAATTCCTGTCGATCGACGTGGCGCAGTACTCGGAACTGCTGGGCACCGAGGATCGGCCCCAGTGGGAAAAGCGCACCATTCTCCAGATCAAGCTCGGCTTCTGAGCCCGCTTCGCTCCGCCTAATCCAGGACGGCGAACGCCTCCACTTCGATCAGCCAATCGGGATGGGCCAGGGCCTGCACGACGTGCAGGGTATTGGCGGGGTACGGCTCGCTGAAGTGCAGGTTGCGGGCGCCGCGGAAGGCCTCGAGATAGCTGGGGTGGGTGAGCAGGGTGGTCATCTTGAAGATGTTCTGCATGCTTCCGCCCGCCTGCTCGAGAATGTTCTTCAGATTCTCGAACACCTGCTTGGCCTGGGCCTCGACGTCGCCCTTGCCCACCACGTTGCCCTGGGCGTCCTGGGCGACCTGCCCCGAAATGAAGAGCATGTTGCCCACCTTGGCCGCATGGGAATAGCCGACGGTCGGGGCCATGTTGTCCAGCTTCAGGAACTCGTGTGCCATCGCTGTCTCCTCGCATGAGCGGACGCGATCCAATTCGCGGTCTGCATGCAGCGATAGCAGGAACCGGCGGGCGGGTAAAGCCACGAGCGGGCCGCGGCACGGCCTCGTCCCGCCGGAGGCAATCGGATCACCCGGCCGGCCCTTCGCGCGGCATCCCATCCCAGTACCCCTTCACAGCGCCGCCCCGCGTTGACCGGTTCGGCCGCGAGTGCTAAACGGTCCCATCGGCGCCCAGCCGACGGCCCCACCTGCGCCGGCGCCACCCCCAGATGCGCTGCCCACCGCATCGCAGCCGAGGAGTCCCCGATCATGGCCGACCGACACGCCCACCCGACCCTTCCCTCGGAAGACCCCGCAACCGAGCGGCCCCCCTCCGCCGAGCGCCGCGCGTTTCTCCGCCGTGCCGGACAGGCGGGCGCGGCGATGTTTCTGAGCGGGGCGCTGGGAAGTCTTGCCGGGATGGCGGGTCTGGCGGTCCGGCCCTCGAAGGCGGCGGCCCAATCGGAAGCGGCGGAAAGCTATCCCGGCAAGGAGGGGCTGATCGTGCGGAGCCCCCGGCCGGTGAACATCGAGACGCCGGTGCCCCTGCTGGACGCGGAGATCACCCCCACCGCGCGCCATTTCGTGCGGAACAACGGCCTGATTCCCCAGGTCGACCTTGCCTCCTACCGGCTCACGATCAATGGCGAGGTGGGTCGGACGCTGGAGCTTTCCCTCGACGACTTGCGCTCGCGGTTTTCCGTGACCACCCAGGCGGCGCTGATCGAATGCGGCGGCAACGGCCGGGCCAGCTTCGAGCCCAAGGTGCGCGGGAACCAGTGGGACCGGGGCGCCATCGCCTGTGCGGAGTGGACCGGCGTGCGGCTGCGCGACGTCCTGAACGCCGCGGGGCTCAAGGCCAGCGCGGTATACCTGGGCCATTACGGCCTGGACGAATCGCTCAACCCGGAGCGGGTGGAGCGGTTCAGCCGCGGGATTCCCATCGACAAGGCTCTGGAACCGCACACCCTGATCTCCTTCGGCATGAACGGCCGGCCCATCCCGCCCGAGCACGGCTACCCATTG
>JAPUJL010000135.1 GCA_027296185.1 SAR324 cluster bacterium
GCTGTGGGGGGCGTGGGAACACCACCCGGACTACGGGCGGCAGTTCGCCGTGGGTGCCTTCCTGGCCATGGAGCCCCAGACGATCGAGGGTATGCAGCGGTTCTTGATCTCCGCGGTGGACGGCATCGGCAAGACCACCGCCCGCCGGATCGTGGAGGCTTTCGGGCTGGAGACCTTCGCGGTGCTGGACGAGGCGCCGGATCGGCTGCGGGAGGTTCCCAAGGTCACGCGCAACGTGATCCGCAACCTCAAGGCCACCTGGGCGGAACACAAGGCGGTGCGGGAGATCATGGTCTTCCTCCACGGCCTGGGCATTGGCCAGGGGTATGCGGAGCGTATCTACCGCCAGTACGGCCAGGCCAGCGTCGAGGTGCTGAAGGACAACCCTTACCGCCTGGCCCTGGACGTGCGCGGCATCGGCTTCCGTATCGCCGATTCCATCGCCATGAAGCTCGACGTGCCGCGGGAATCGGTACTGCGGGCCGAGGCGGGGCTGATCTACACCCTCGAGGAGCTGTCGGGGGAGGGCCATACGGGCTACCCGGAGCCACGGCTGATCGAGCGGGCGCAGCGGCTGCTGGAAGTCGACCGGCCGGTGGTGGAAGAGGCACTGGCCAACCTGGTCACGGAGGGGCTGGTGCGCACCCACCGGAGCGGAGAGCGGGAGCCGCCCTTCTACCTTCGCCCGCGCTACGACAGGGCCGAGTCGCGCATCGCCGAATACCTGGAGCGGATCGTGGCCGGCCCGCCCCGGCTGGACGTGCCGATGGTGAAGGAGGGCATCGAATCCCTGGAGCGCGAGACGGGCATCTACCTGGACCCGGAGCAGCGGCGGGCGGTGAAGGCGACACTGGAGCACAAGCTGCTGATCCTCACGGGTGGGCCCGGCACCGGCAAAACCACCATCATCCGCTTCATCCTGGGCCTCGTCGCCGAGGACGAAACCACCATTGCCCTGGCCGCCCCCACGGGCAAGGCCGCCAAGCGCATGGCCGAGGCCACCGGCCGGCCCGCTTCCACCATCCACCGCCTGCTGGAGGCCACCGGCGAGGGGTTCGGCCGCACCGAGGAGCGGCCCATCGACGCGGAGCTGGTGATCGTCGACGAGAGCTCGATGATCGACACGCTGCTGATGGACGCCCTGCTCGAGGCCATACCGCCCCAGGCGCGGCTGGCGCTGGTGGGGGACGTGGATCAGTTGCCTTCGGTGGGCGCGGGGATGGTGCTCCACGACCTCATTGAGTCCGGGCGGTTTCCCGTGGTGCGGCTGGAGCGGATTCACCGCCAGTCGCAGAACAGCCTCATCACCCATAATGCCCACCGCATCCGCAGGGGCGAAGCACCGGATCTCAGCCGGCCGGAAGGCGAGGAGCTGGTCGACTTTTACTTCATGCCCGAGAAGGAGCCGGAGCGGATCGTGGCGCGCATCCTGGAACTGGTGGCCGAGCGCATCCCGGAGCGCTTCGGCTTCGACCCCAGGTCGGAAATCCAGGTGCTCACCCCCATGCACAAGGGTCTGACCGGCGCCCACAACCTCAACCGCGCCCTGCAGGAGACGCTGAACCCGGGCGGGGCGGAGATTTCCCTGGGTGACCGGCGCTTCCGGGTGGGCGACCGGGTGATGCAGACCCGCAACGACTACGAAAAGGACGTGTTCAACGGGGACATGGGGGAAATCTCCGCGTGGGATCCGGAAGATCAGACACTGATCGTGACCTTCGACGAGCGCCCGGTGAAGTACGTACGCAAGGGATTGGATTCCCTGGCCCTGGCCTACGCCATCACGGTGCACAAGTCCCAGGGCAGTGAATACCCCGCCGTGGTGCTTCCCTTCACCACCCACCACGCCATCATGCTCCAGCGCAACCTGCTCTATACGGCCCTCACCCGCGGCAAGCGGCTGGTGGTGACCATCGGTACGGAGCGGGCCGTTGCCATGGCCGTGGGGAACGCGCGCCGCGACACCCGCTTCACCCGCCTCAAGGAGCGCATCGTGGCGTCCGTCCCCGCCGCGCCCGGTGCGCCGGTGTCCCCAACGCCGACCCGGGCGATGCTGTCACCGACGATTCTGGCGCCCACGACTCCGGCACTCATGGCTCCGGCGCCCGCTGAGCGCATTGCCCGGCTGGCGGCGATGGCCGGGAAGCCCAAGCGTATCGTCCTCGGGCTCATGTCCGGCACGTCGCTGGACGGGCTCGACCTGGCCCTGTGCCGCATCACGGGTCATGGCGCCCTGACGCAGGCGGAGTTGCTGGCCTTCGCCACCCATCCCTATGGCGAAGTGGAGCGGCAACGGCTGCGGGAGGTCGCGTTTCGGGAAGAGGTCTCCCTGCGGAAACTGTGTCAGCTCAACGGCTGGCTGGCCGACTGGCATGCCCGGGCGGTGCTCGGCCAGCTCGACGGATGGGGCCGATCCCCCGGCGAGGTCGATTGCCTGGCCTCCCACGGCCAGACGGTCTATCACGCTCCCGTGGAGGGCGGCGGCACGGGGGTCCCGGCGGAAGCTGCCGGGGCCGGCCTGGATGCCGCGGGCCACACGACCCTGCAACTGGGCGACGGCGACCGCCTGGCCGCCCGCACGGGGATCGTCACCCTCTCCGACTTCCGGCAGAAGGAGATCGCCCTGGGCGGCGAGGGGGCGCCGCTGGCTCCCTATGCCGAGGCGCTGCTCTTCGCGGAGCCGGGCCGCTCGCGCATCCTGCTGAACCTGGGCGGCATCGCCAATTTTACCTGGCTGCCCCCGGAAGACCCCGCCGGCCGTTGGATTGCCGCCGACAGCGGTCCGGGCAACACGCTGATCGACCTGGCCGTGCGGCGCTACTTTCCGAACCATCCCGACGGCTACGACCGGGACGGCGCCCTGGCGCAAGGGGGTGTGATCCACCGGGGCCTGCTGCGGGCGCTGATGGCGCATCCGTACTACAGCCGGCCCGCCCCCAAATCCACCGGTCCGGAGACCTTCGGCGCGGCCTACCTGGATGCCGCGATCGCCGCCGCCGGCGCGGGCGAGGTGGCCGGTCCAAACGTCGTCGCCACTCTCACGCGCCTCACCGCGGAAACCGTCGCCCA
Source organism: SAR324 cluster bacterium (assembly GCA_027296185.1). Lineage (GTDB taxonomy): Bacteria > SAR324 > SAR324 > SAR324 > JACQKK01 > JAPUJL01. Next base: position 3,070 of record JAPUJL010000135.1, read on the forward strand.
GGCCATCCGGCGGGAAGTGCCCGACCTTTCCTCGACGGAGGTGTTCGCCAGCGGCGGGGGCGCCCACAACCCCGCCCTCACGGGCGAGCTGGGCGGCCTGCTGCGCGGCGCCACCCTGACCGGCAGCGCCGCCCTCGGCATTCCTCCCGACGCCAAGGAGGCGGTGCTGTTCGCCGTGCTGGCCAACGAGGCCCTGGCCGGACAGGGCTTCTCCCGCCGCGGCGGGCCGCCGGGCCCCCGCACCGCCTTCGGCAAGCTCAGCTTTCCGGAGTGAGGGTGGGGAGCGGGCTCGGCCATCTTGCCCGTGATGGGGCGCGGGGCTAGGGTACCCATTCTCCCGGCGCCCGGCGGCGCCGGCAATCCAATCGAGCCGCG
>JAPUJL010000136.1 GCA_027296185.1 SAR324 cluster bacterium
GAGCTCATATCCACCACTGTGTTGCCGCTGCTCAGCCCCTCCGCCGCGCCGCCGGCCCCAAAGAGCGCCGCTTCCACATCGGGTGTGTCGGGCACCATGAGGAAAACGATATCCGATTTTTCCGCCACTTCCTTTGAACTGGCGCACTTCACCGCGCCCTTGCCCGCCAGTTCATCCAGCGGCGCCACGTCCACGTCATAGATATGCACCGTGTGGCCGGCCTTCAGCAGGTGCCCTGCCATGGGCTTGCCCATGATCCCCGTCCCGATAAATCCCAGGTTCGCCATTTCCGGCCTCCATTTGTGGAATTGGTGTTATGCCTATAGAGCCCTACGGCTGGAGAAAGGGCTCGATCCAGCCCATGCCCTGCCGCGTGTCCCCCGCCGGCTTGTATTCGCATCCGATCCAGCCATCATAGCCCGACTCATCGATGAAGCGAAACAGATTGGTATAGTTGATTTCGCCCGTGCCGGGCTCGTTGCGGCCGGGGTTGTCGGCCAGCTGCATGTGGGGGATTTGCGCTAGCCGATCGCGGATGGTGCGGGTCAAATTCCCCTCCATGATTTGCGCGTGGTAGAGGTCGAACTGCAGCCAGCAGTTGGGGTGGCCCACCGCCTCGATCAGCCGCAGGGCGTGGGCGGAGTAAACCACGAAGAAGCCGGGGATGTCCTGGGAGTTGAGGGGCTCGAGCAACAGCGTGATGCCTTCCTTGTCCAGCGCCTCCGCCGCGAAGCGCAGGTTGTCCACCAGCACCTGCTCGATCTTGTCCTCGGTCACACCCTCCGGCGCCAAGCCCGCCAGGCAGGTGAGCTGCTTGCAGCCCAGGGTCTGGGCGTAGTCGATAGCCTGGCCCACGCCATCCTGAAACTCGCCGACGCGGTCGGGCAGGGTCGCGATGCCCCGCTCGCCGCCATCCCAGTCGCCGGAGGGCAGGTCGAAGAGCACCTGCTCCAGCCCGTGCTTTTCCAATTGTTCGCCAATCGCCTCCTTGGGGAAGGCATAGGGGAAGAGGTACTCCACCCCCTTGAATCCGGACTGGGCGGCGCGCTCGAAGCGCTGCAGGAAGTCCACCTCGTTGTACAGGAAGGTCAGGTTGGCGTTGAACTTGGGCATCTGGGCATCCTCGCGGATCGATCCGAGTGGGGAGGCCCGCCGCCGCGCGCCATGGCCCGCGACCGGAGATCGGGCGCCCCTGCATCGTATTGGGTTGGCGCGGCGAGTCAAGCGGAGCGGTGCCCCAGTGCGCCCCGCGCCCAATGGCGCTGCACCCAAGCGCCCGCATGGAAGCGACCTTTTAATACACCAGGCTCGGCAGGAACAGGATGATCTCCGGGAAGATAATGCAGAGCGCCAGCCCGGTCAGTTGGAGCAGGATGAAGGGCACCGCCGCCTTCCAGATGTCCAAGGTGGTGATCTCCGGGGGCGCCACCCCCTTGACGTAGTAGAGCGCATAGCCGAAGGGCGGTGAGAGGAAGGAGACCTGCATGTTCACGTTGTAGAGCACCCCGTACCACACCGGGGAGAAGCCCAGGGACTTGACGATGGGCACGAAGATCGGGACGGCGAGCAGGATGATCCCCACCCAATCCAGGAACATCCCCAGCACCAGGAGGATCACCATCATCAGGATCAGGATGCCGTAGGGTCCCATGCCCGTGCCGAGGATGGTGTGCTCCACGAACTTCGCACCGCCATTGGCGATGTAGAACCCCACGAACGCCGAGGCGCCGAAGATGGTCCAGAGCACCATCGACGTGGCCTTGAGGGTCTGCTCGCTGGCCTGCAGCAGGTTTTTCAGAGAGAGCCGTCCGTGGAGCAGGGCTACCATGATCGCTCCGAAGGCGCCCATGCCCGCCGCCTCGGTGGGTGAGGCGATGCCGAAGAACATCGTGCCCAGCACCAGTGCCACCAGCAGCAGCGGCACGATCACCCGCGGCAGCAGCGCCAGCTTTTCCCGTAGAGCCATCCGCTCCTCCGGGGGCAGAGGCGGCCCCATGGACGGTTGGATCGCCGCGCGCACCAGGATGTAGGTGATGTAGAGCCCCGACAGCAGGAGGCCCGGCAGGATGCTGCCCATATAGAGTTGCCCCACCGATTGCTGGGCCACCAGCGCATAGACGATCATCAGGATGCTGGGCGGGATGAGAATCCCCAGCGTGCCGCCGGCCAGAATGCAGCCGATGGCCATCTGCTTGTCGTAGCCGCGTTTGAGCATCTCGGGCAGCGCGATGATGCCCATGGTCACCTCGGTGGCGCCGATCACGCCGGTCATGGCGGCGAGCATGGTCGAGGCGATCACCGTGGCGGCGGCCAAGCCGCCCCGCAGCCCGCCCAGCCAGCGGTAGGCCACCTCGTAGATGTCCTGGATGATCCCCGCCCGCTCGAGCATGGTGGCCATGAAGATGAACAGTGGAATCGCCGCCAGCAGGTATTGGGTCATCAGGCCGAAGATGCGCCCCACAACCACGTTCACCGCCTCGGGGCTCCACAGCAGCCAGATGAACAGAACGCCCAGCCCGCCCGTGGTGAAGGCCGTCGGCAGCCCCGTCAGCAGCAGCAGGAACAGAGAGCCGAACATCAGGACGGTGATCCACTCGATGCTCATGACAACTCGTTCCCCGTGATGGCGAGGTGAAGATCGCGGATCAACTTGACCACCCCCTGCAGGGCCAGCATGACGAACGCCAGGGGGATCGTGAACTTGACCGGGTAGTAGGGCGGCGCCCAGTCGGTGAAGCTGACCTCGCGGATCTCCCAGGAATCCATGAAGAACGTCCAGCTGGTGTAGGCGAGCATCCCCACGAACAGGAAGAAGAAGATCGAGGTGAACGTATCCACCCACGCCCGCACCCGGGGCGGCCAAAGGTAGGAGATCACGTCCACGTTGACGTGCTGCTTGTGGTAGTGCGCGTAGGCTCCGCTGAGGATGTACTGCATCCCGAACAGCAGGGTCGACGCCTCGTGCGCCCAGTTGGTCGGGGCATTGAAGGCGTAACGCAACACCACCTCCAGCACGGTGATCAGAATCACGAGCGGCGTCACCAGCGCCAGCACCTTGCCGGAGCCGTCGTTGACCCGCTCGATGACGTGAAATGCCTTGATCGCCGCGGACATGATCTCTATCTCGTTGCCGTGAGTGCGTTTACGCTGAAACCCCGGACCCAATTCTCCCCGCCGGGGGCAGCCCCCCGCAATTGGAGCCTCGCTGCCGGGGAATGGCCGGCGGGCGCAATGGGCCAGGATGGGGTGCCGCTCCGCCGCGATCGCCCGCCGCCGATCTGAACGGCGGGCCACAGGGCGGTCCGGATCGCCGCCCGGATCGGAACGAGTGGGAAGCTAGATCGAATAGCCCGCGAGCCAACGGCGCTCGATGAATCCGGTATCCAGCATGTAGTTCAGCCAGATCTTAAAAGCCCGCGTGGCAATCGCGTCCTTCTTCGCCCACTTGTACCACAACGGAATCGCCACCTTGCGGAACTTGTCGATCTCCGCTGGCGGCAGGGTAATGATCTCCGTGCCCGCCTCGGCGAACTTTCGGTAGTGGAGCCGGTCCGCCTCGTGGATGGCCGACCACTGATCCCAGGAATGCCATTTCACGGCGGCGATGAGCACCTCCTGCAATTCCTTGGGCAGGGCATTCCACGACTTCATGTTGACGGTGACATCCATCAAGTCCACCGGCTGGTGCAGCGACGGCAGCACGATGTACTTGGTGACCTCGGCAAAACCCAGGTTCCAATTGATCGCCGCGCCCACGTAATCCGCGGCATCGATCACCCCTTTTTCCAGCGCCGGATAGATCTCCCCGCCGGGCAACAGCACGGTCGAGACGCCGGCGGCGGAGAAGACCTCCGCCACGATGCCGCCGGGGTAGCGGATTTTCTTGCCCGCGAAGTCTTCGAAGGTCCGCAGGGGCACCTTGGAGTGGATCAGGTTCGGCCCGTGCTGGATCGGCCCCACCCAGAACAGACCCTGGGCCGCATAGGCCTCCCGTGCCAGCTCGGTGGCGCCACCCGGGCCGTAGAACCATTCCCATTGAGTTTCCTGGTCCGGCCCCAGGGGAAAGGAGCTCATGAACACGGCGATGGGCAGCTTGCCCGCCCAATAGAGGGGAAAGACGTGCATCGCGTTGAACACCCCGTTCTTCACTGCGTCGAACATCTCGAAGGTGCCGACGATAGCCCCCTCCTGAAACGGCTCGATCTTCAAGCGGCCGCCGCTCATCGCGTCCACCTTCGCCACGAAGCGCAGGAAGGCGTCGTTGCCCACGGTGCCCGGCTGCCAGGCGGTTTGCATCTTCCACGCGATTTCGGTGCGTGAGGTGACCACCGCCGGACCCTGCTGCTGGGCCTGTTGGTCTTCCTTGGAGCAGGCCGCGAGGAGCGCCGTGCCGCCCAGGCCCGCGGTGAGTGCCACCTGCCGGATCAACTTTCGCCTGGAGAGCCCCCGGCCGTTCTGGGGCGCCGAGCCCCCGGCGCGGTTTGTCTTTGGGTCCATCGTTCGATCTCGAAAGGGGTTAGTGTCCCGCGGCTGGCGCGCCCCATGGGTCCGCCCGGTCAATCCGGTCCGTCCCATGGAAACGCCGCGGCGAAATCCCGGTGCGAACGAAGCGCATACGCTCCCGACTGCCTATCCAAAGGTGGGAAGTCTTGTCAACCGGGAACCGCCCCGTGCCCCCCTTTCCCGCCCATCGTCAGCGGCGGCGACCGGCACTCCCGGAATCCGAACGCCCCTCGGCAGGGGCTCCCCAAATCCCCCCTGCTCCGCCGAAACCCCTGTTGATTCAAACCGCTGCCATCCGGAAAGGCCCGTGCGATTTTCCCTCTCCGCGTGCCCGCTGCGATGCCCCTTCCGGCCTTGCTTTGCTGCTTTCCACGGACCCCGCTTTCCGGTAATCTGCTTGACAATAACAGGATTTCGCGCAATTATTAGCACTCAAGAAGGGTGAGTGCTAAATCGTGCGTAGAGCGTTCAGGCGGACAGAATTCAGGAAGGAATCGGTTTGCTTTCTTAGCAATCCTCTCACGGGACGAGACCATGTCAGCCGAAGAACTTGACGAGCGAGTCAAGGAGATACTCTCCGCGGTAGTCGCCAATTACATCCGCACGGCGGAACCGGTGGGTTCCCGCGCGCTGTCCAAGGTGCTCGAGGTCAGCCTGTCGCCGGCCACCATCCGCAATACCATGGCGGATCTGTCGGATTTGGGCTTTCTGGAGCAACCCCATACCTCGGCGGGCCGGGTGCCCACCGACAAGGCCTACCGCTTCTACGTGGATTC
>JAPUJL010000137.1 GCA_027296185.1 SAR324 cluster bacterium
GCCCTGGTCGCCGTGGAAGGCGAACAGGGTAGTGGAAATGGCCGTGGCGACGTGCTGCTCGGCTCCCACCTTGGATTGCAGGTTCTCGTACAGGGTCACCACGCCCAAGCCGCCCCAGACCTCGGCCCGGACAGCGGTCAGCTCGAACCCGATCTGCGCGGTATTGGTCAGGATGGTGTGCCAGCTGCCCAAAACCGCCTCCCGCCCGTGAAGCGCCTGCCAGCCCGGATGAACGCAAAACAGCCGGTCGCTCGCCTCCCACACCGCCTCCATGGCGGCCATGTCCAGCGCCTCGAAGGCGCGGTAAAAGGCCGCGTTGGCCTCGATCAGCGATTCTGCGGTGGGCGCGGCCATGGGCTCAGGAGCTGGATCGGCGCAGGACGCGCTCGTTGTCCAGGCGGAGGGTGACTTTCGCGGCGTCGAAGTGCTCCAGCAGGTCCACCGCATGCTTCCGGGTGATCCCGGCCAGATCCTTGAAGTCGACGACGGTGATCTTCTCGTTCTGCTCCAGGTAGCCGCGCAAGGCCGACTCGATTTTCGCTAGGGTGCCGGGGGTGTAGTAGAGATCGTCCTTCACCCGCACCAGCTTGCCCGCGTGGGAGGCCATCTTGAGCAGCCGCGTCCCGGCCTTTTGGTCGACGCCCACTGCGTCGAAGAGCGCCGTTTTTCGGGCCGGCTGGTTGCCGCCCTGCTCGATTTGCGCGACGAACTGGGCCAGCAGCGCCTCCTGCTCCCCGGAGACAGTGCCTTCGTGGCCGGGATTACGGAACACCTGCTCCTGCTGGTCGATCACGCCGTCCTTGGTGAGCCGCCCGAGCATCTGAGCGACCTCCTTGTCGCTGAAGAGGGTCGAGAGCTTGCCGGCCAGCTCGGCGCGGGTCATCCCCTCCCGCTCGGGGAAGTTCTGGTGAAACTGCTCCAGCACCCGCACGAGGAAGCGGCCGATGCGCTCCAGGGTGTGGCGGTGGATGAACTTCTTCTCCTGCGGGTCGATGTTGACCGCCGTCCCCTGGCTGGAGAGTTGGGCGAGAGTCTTGGCCAGCTGCTTCTCCGCCATTCCGGTGCGGATGAAGCCCTCGGCCTGCTTGACTCCGCGGGTGGACTGCAGCCAGATCACCTCCTCCACCAAGGCCGCGGGGTCGCCGCCGGCCAAGGCGCGGAGCCGTTTGCCCAGCTCCGCCTTGACCCGGCGGGATTTGTTGGGGGCCGGGTCGATCACCCGCCCGCCGCCGAGAGTGTACAAGGGCGAATAGTTACGGACGATGAAGCGGTCGCCGAAGCGCGAGGCGGCGGGCGCCTCCAGCCGCAGTTGCACCAGCTGGGTCTCGCCGGGCGCGAACGTTTCCCCCTCCAGCAGCACCAGCCGCCCGATGATTTCGCTGGTGCCCAGGTGCAGCCGCACCCGGGTGCGCTGGGTGAGGTCCCGCGGCACGTTCTCCAGCAGCCGCAGCTCCACGTTGAGCAGGTAGCTGATCAGCAGCGAACCCGGCGCGGCCAGCTGATCGCCCCGCTCGATTTCGGCCTTTTCGATGCCGGTCAGGTTGATCGCCGCGCGCTGCCCGGCCTGGACGCGGTCGGCGGGCTGTCCGTGTACCTGTAATCCCCGCACGCGCACGGGCTTTCGCGCAGGGAATTGCACCACCGGGTGGTCCTTCTCCAACGCTCCCGAGACCACCGTGCCGGTGACCACCGTGCCGAAGCCCTTCATGGTGAAGGAGCGGTCCACGGGAAAGCGGAAGGGGTGGGTCGTGTCCCGCTCGGCAACGGCCCCGGGCAGCTCGGCCAGAGCGGCCCTGAGCGCGTCCAGCCCCTCCCCCGTCATGGCGGAGACAGGCACGATGGGCGCCCCCTCGAGGAAAGTCCCCTGGGTGGCCTCGCGGACGTCCTCGGTGCTCAGCTCGATCAGCTCCTCGTCCGCCAGGTCGCGGCGGCTGAGGGCCACCAGCCCGTGGCGGATGCCCAGCAGGTCGCAGATGGCCAGGTGCTCCCGGGTCTGGGGCATGACCCCCTCGTCCGCCGCCACGACCAGCATCACCGCGTCCAGCCCCGCGGCGCCGGCCAGCATGTTATGGACGAACCGCTCGTGGCCGGGCACGTCGATGAAGGCGATCTCCGTGCCCTGGTCGTCCCGATACGGGGCGAAGCCGATGTCGATGGTGATCCCGCGGGCCTTTTCCTCCGCCCAGCGGTCGGTGTCCACCCCCGTCAGCGCGCCGATCAGGGTGGTCTTGCCGTGGTCGATGTGTCCGCTGGTGCCGACGACGATGCCCATGCCGCTACTTCGGTTCGAGGATCTTGCAGGTGCCGTTGAAGTAGACGCCCTTCTCCAGGATCAACTCCCGCGTCTCCACCGACCCGTCGATGCTGCCCGGCAGGTTGACCATCACTTGCTGCCCGGCGCGCACGTCCCCCGTTACTTTGCCGCTGGAAACGAGCCCCTCGGCGGTGATATCCGCCTCGATCACCCCGTTGTCGCCGACGTACACCACCGATTCGCTCTGGATCTCCCCCTTCACGTGGCCGTCGATGCGGATGCCGCCCTTCACCACGAGCACCCCCTCCAGTTCGGTGCCCTCGCCGAGAAAGCTGGTCGTCTTATGATCGCGAAAGGAATGGGCCATGATCTGACTCGTAGGGGACTCGATTTTGGAAGCGAGCGGGTCAATTGCCCGTCACTCAGCCGCCACGCCCCATCAACAGGTCGAAGAGACGGTTGAAGTCGTCGAGGGAGTAGAACGCCAACTCCACCGAACCCTCGTGCCGGCCATGCCGCCGGACGGTGACCTTGGTGCCGAAGCGCCGCTCGAGGGATTCGGCCACGGCGCCGTAGGCCTCCGC
>JAPUJL010000138.1 GCA_027296185.1 SAR324 cluster bacterium
GGTCAGGCCTGCGAGTTCGACTACAGCGGGACTCAGGCCTGCCGGGCGCTGAAGGAGGAGGGCTACCGGGTGATCCTGGTGAACAGCAACCCGGCGACGATCATGACCGACCCGGACCTGGTCGACGCCACCTACATCGAACCCATCACGGTGGAGACGATCGAGGCGGTGATCGTCCAGGAGCGGCCGGACGTGCTGCTGCCCACCATGGGCGGCCAGACGGCCCTCAACATGGCCATGGGGCTCCATGCCCGGGGCGTCCTGGAGCAGTACGGCATGGAGCTGATCGGCGCCAATGTGGAGGCGATCCACAAGGCGGAGGACCGCGATGCCTTCCGTCAGGCCATGGAGAGTGTGGGGATCGAGGTGCCCCGGAGCGGCATCGCCACCTCCCTCGACGATCTCCCCGAGATCCGCGAGCGGCTGGGCCTGCCCCTGATCGTTCGCCCGTCTTTCACCCTGGGCGGCTCCGGGGGCGGCGTGGTGCGCACGGCGGAGGAGCTGGAGGCGGTGGTGCGGCAGGCGCTGGTGACCTCGCCGGTGCATCAGGTGTTGATCGAGGAGTCGGTGCTGGGCTGGAAGGAGTACGAGCTGGAGGTGATGCGCGACACCAAGGACAACGTGGTCATCGTCTGCAGCATCGAGAACCTCGATCCCATGGGCATCCACACCGGCGACAGCATCACCGTGGCCCCGGCCCAGACCCTGTCCGACGTGGAGTACCAGCACCTGCGCGATCTCTCGATCCGGGTGATCCGCGAGATCGGCGTGGACACGGGCGGATCGAACATCCAATTCGCCGTCAACCCGGCGGACGGGGAGGTGGTGGTCATCGAGATGAACCCCCGCGTCTCGCGCTCCTCGGCGCTGGCCTCCAAGGCCACGGGCTTCCCCATCGCCAAGATCGCCGCGAAGCTGGCAGTGGGATATACCCTGGACGAGCTGCCCAACGACATCACCCGCAAGACCCCTGCCTCCTTCGAGCCGTCCATCGATTACGTCGTTACCAAGATTCCGCGCTTCAACTTCGAGAAGTTCCCCATGAGCGATCCGCGGCTGACCACCCAGATGAAGTCGGTGGGCGAGGTGATGGCGATCGGCCGGGTGTTCCGCGAATCGTTCCAGAAGGCGCTCCGCTCCCTGGAGAACGGCCTCTGCGGCCTGGACGAGATGGACTACGGCGGCCTGAGCGGCAAGGAGCAGGATGCGCTGCTCGAGAGGCAGCTCGCTGAGCCGGACGCCGACCGCATCCGCTACCTGGCCGACGCCATGCGCCGGGACTGGTCCGACGAGCGGCTGCACGGGCTGACCCTGATCGACCCCTGGTTTCTGGGCCAGATCCGCTCCCTGGTGGACGAGGAGGCCCGCATGCGGGCCACGAGGCCGGCGGAGCTGCGCGATTCCGTCCTTCGCCACTGGAAGAGCCTGGGCTTTTCCGACGGGCGCATCGCCAAGCTGATGGGCTGCGCCGAGCGGGAGCTGGCCGAGCGCCGCCGCGCGGTGGGCATCCGGCCCGTGTACAAGAAGGTCGACACGTGCGCCGCGGAGTTCGAGGCGGCCACCCCCTACTTTTACTCGACCTACGAGCAGGTCAGCGAGTCGATTCCCGAGGCGCGCCGGAAGGTGGTGATCCTGGGCAGCGGCCCCAATCGCATCGGTCAGGGGATCGAGTTCGACTACTGCTGCGTCCACGCCGCCATGGCCCTGCGGGAGGCGGGGTACGACGCGATCATGGTCAATTGCAACCCGGAAACGGTGAGCACCGACTACGACGTGTCCAACCGCCTCTACTTCGAGCCGATCACCCTCGAGGACGTAATGGAGATTCTCGACCACGAGCAACCCGACGGCGTGATCCTGCAGCTGGGCGGGCAGACCCCGCTCAAGCTGGCCCAGGCCCTGGACGAGGCGGGTGTGCCGATCCTCGGCACCGGCTACGACAGCATCGACCGCACGGAAGATCGGGAGCGCTTCGCCGAGCTGATCGAAATGCTCGGGCTGAACCAACCGCCCAACGGCATCGCCCGCTCCCTGGAGGAAGCCGCGGCAATCGCGGAGCGGATCGGCTATCCGATCCTGATCCGGCCCTCCTACGTCCTGGGCGGGCGCGCCATGGAAATCGTCCGGGACGCGGAGCAGCTCGATGAGCTGTTCGAGGAGGCCATGCGTACTTCGCCGGAGCACCCGGTGCTGATCGACAAATTTCTCGTCGGCGCCATCGAGGTGGACGTGGACGTGCTGGCAGACGGTAAGCGGGCCATGGTGGCTGGCATGATGGAACACATCGAGCTGGCCGGCGTCCACTCGGGAGACAGCGCCTGCTCACTGCCGCCCCACACGCTCTCCCTGGTCAATCAGCAGGAGATCGCCCGGCAGTCCATTGCCCTGGCACTGGAACTGAAGGTGGTGGGCCTGATGAACGCCCAGTTCGCCGTGCAGGACGCCCGCATCTTCCTGATCGAGGTGAACCCCCGCGCGTCGCGCACGGTACCCTTCGTGAGCAAGGCCACGGGCGCGCCCCTGGCCAAGCACGCCACCCGGCTGATGCTGGGCGAGACCCTGGAGGATTTGGGAACCCCCGCCGAGCCCCTCGTGCCCTTCGCGGTGAAGGAGACGGTGTTCCCCTTCGGCAAGTTCAGCGGGAGCGACACCACCCTGGGCCCGGAGATGCGCTCCACCGGCGAAGTGATGGGCCGGGGCCGGACCTTCGCCGAGGCGTTCCTCAAGGCCCAGATCGCCGCGTCCAACGGTCTGGCGCCCGAGGGTTCGGTCTACATCGGCGTGACCGACGAGGACAAGCCGGTTATCGCGCCCCTCGCCCGCACCCTGCAGGGGCTGGGTTATCGGCTGCTGGCGACGCCCGGAACCCGGCGCACGCTCCTGCAGGCGGGACTGGAGGATGTGGAGGAAACCTCCCTCGACATCGCCTCGGAGAACAGCGTCTTCAGCCACATGGTGGACGATTCCCTGGCACTGGTGATCAATACCACCCACCCCCGCAAGCGCCGCATCGATCCGACTCACCTGCGCCGGTTGATACTGGCCTATAACATTCCCTACTGCTCGACCATCGAGGCGGCGCGCACCCTGGTCAACGCGCTGGCCGAAATGGGCAAGTCGCGCAACTTCAGCTACCTGCCCCTGCGCGGCTACGGGGAGCCCTCCCAACCCCACTTGGAGGCGAAATGAGCGAAAGAACAGAGACGGCGCTGGTGGCACGCCTCCCGCGGGGCACCCCGTTGACCCTGCTCGCGGCGGGCCGGCGCGCCTTCGCCGAGGTGCCGGGTCTGCGAGGGCTGCTGATCAAGGGATTCCTGCTGCTGTACGCGGTCTCGGCAGTGTTGGGCCTGATCGGCGTCGGCGGCATCTATCTGCTCGTCGTGGAGCCGCTGACCGAGGGAATGGCCGACTGGAGCGCCGGCGAGGGATTCTGGGCGAGCCTGCTGACCGGCATCGTCACATTCGTGGTCTGGATCGCCCAACTGCTGCTGCTGGCGGCCACGGTGGCGATCTCCTTCCTGGTGGCGCTGGCGATGATGAGCGTCTGGTTCGAGGCGCTGGCCGCCCGGATCGCCGCTCACCACCGGGGTACCGGCGGCGAGGGCCCGCCCTTTCGGCTGGGTGCGTGGCTGCGTGGCATCGGGCGCTCGCTGCTGGATGCCGTCTGGCTGATCGGGTTGGCCGTGGCGGGCCTGGCCTTGGGCTTCATTCCGGTGATCGGCCCGGTGCTGGTGGTCGTCATCGAAAGCTACCTCCTCGGCCGGGAAGTGCGGGATCCCTACCTGGTGGTGCGGGAGGGGCTGGGCGACGACCCCAAGGGCCTGCGCAAGGGGCTGGTGCTCTGGACGCCGTTCGTGGGCTTGCTGCCCTTCGTGCTGGCCATGATTCCCGTGGTGGGCTGGGTGTTGCTCCCGGCGGTGATGATCTATCTGATCGCCGGATTCGCCTGGCGCGGCGAGGCGGCGCTGGCTGCTGCCAAGTCGAGTCCCGCGTAATCCGCTGATATTCCAGCGTTACCCAGAGAAGACATTGAAGGCGGATTGTGGAGCGCGCATTTCTGGGTTGCGAATTGCACACAGTATGTATAATCAATTTACACCCTCTCAATTATGGATGACCTGAAGCGGCGGGTTGTCCGGCTGATCGACGAGGACCGCATCCGCGAGGGTCCGCACTTTCGCAAGCGTTGCGAGGCGCGCGGCGCGACATTGCTTGATGCCGTGAAGGCGCTTAGAAATGGAGTGTTGCAGCCCGATCGGTTCGAAGGAGAGAACTTCTGCTTCCTCGGAACGGACACCAAGGACCGCAGAACGTTTGTGGTGGCAAGAATCGACGATGAAAAGAATTACTTATACCTGGTAACGCTCTTTCGCTAGAACCATGAGTACGACTCGAAAAGAACTGATCTATCACGGGGCAGGATTTCCGGTCCGGCTCGTCAACTTTCCCTGCTACGAGGACGAGGACGGATATGGGCCGGAATATCCCATCAAGTTTATTTTTATTCAATTCTCCATCCCCTAATACTGGTTCATACGAATTTATCCCTACGACGCTCTAACTGCAAGATATTAGGATTAAATTACGCTGACAAACCCTTTAGACTTGATAAGAATATGAATTTATCATAAGTTATGATGCTCTTGATGAGTGATTTAATGACAAACACTTAGAGGTCGAAATGGATAAGCGCAATAAAGGACAGATATCTATCGAACTGCCGCAGGAAGTAGCTGATGGTGAGTACGCGAATTTAGCATTGATAACACATTCACCGGCTGAATTTATCTTTGATTTTTGCAGAGTAGTACCTGGAGCTCCAAAAGCCAAAATCAAGACAAGGGTGATCATTGCTCCTATGCACGCTAAAGCATTTCTTGCAGCACTTCAGGAAAACATTAGACGTTACGAAAAACAATTCGGAGAGATAGTTATGCACAAACCAACCGGCGAAGGTGGACCGGATTTTCCCCCACCTTCAAGCTCAGAACCTCTTGCTCAGGCATAAATCATTAATTATCAAATAACCATCGTCTAAAGGAGAAAGGATTGGCGACAAGAGTAGCAATCAACGGATTTGGAAGAATCGGTAGGACCATTTTTCGAGCAGCGAAGCTTAAAAAGTCAGACATCGAGTTTGTAGCGATAAACGATAGAGCAGATGCGTTCAGCCTG
>JAPUJL010000139.1 GCA_027296185.1 SAR324 cluster bacterium
TGATCAGGGTGGATTCGGCGGGCTCGTGGAGCCGCAACTGATGCAGCGCGCAAATCCCGTCCGCATCCCCGTTGAAAACGTCGAAGCGAGTCATGGGTGTTTTGCCGGCCCCCTGCTCAATCCTCCCCCAGGACGGAAGAGGAAGCGCGATTGCCGCTGTTCGCCCCCTCCTCAATCCGCCCCCAAGGCAGGGGGAGGAAGGGAATGGTCCGATGTTCGGCTCCTCCTCGCCGAGCTCACGAACCTGCAGCGCAGGGCCCGTCCTGAATGCAGCCGAAGGGAGGGGAGCAGGCGGCGGGTATACCCGGATTGCGGCCGGGTCTACGACACGGCCCGTTTGGCCGCGGGCGCACTGGATGGTCCAGCGTCGTAGCGCTCGGAGCCGACGGCGCCCTGCTCCCGCAGGGCATCGATCTCCGCCGCGCCATATCCCAGTTCCCGGAGGATCTCCCCGTTGTGCTCGCCCAGCCGGGGCGCGCCGCGGGGCGGAGCGGTGGCCGTATCCTCGAAGCGGGCGGCGGGCCGGGCCTGGCGCAGCCGCCCGGCGACGGGATGAACGCTTTCCATCAGGATGCCACTGGCCACGACCTGGGGATGCTCGATGACCTGGGCGCGGGTCAGGGCGGGGGCGCAGGGCACGTCGCTTTCGGCGAAGATGGCCAGCCACTCCGCCACGGTCTTTTCGCGCAGGGCGCTCTGGGTGAGCTCGAGACGTTCGTCGACGTGCTCGTCCCGCAAGGCGGGCGTCTTGAAGCGCTCGTCCGCGAGCCACTCCGGGTGACCCACGGCGCGGCACAGCCCTTCCCATTCCTTGTCGCCCATGGCGGCCACGGTCATGTAGCCGTCTCGGGTCTCGTAGATCAGGTCGATGAAGCTGGCGGCCTTCTGTGGCGGCACGGGGCGGTCGGCCAGGGTCTGGCCGTTCATGTCCGAGGCCCACAGGAACGCCAGCACCGCATCCAGCATCGAGAGCCGCACGTGTTGCCCCCGGCCGGTGCGGCCGCGGGCCAGCAAGGCCGCCGTAACGGCCTGGGCGGCGGTCACCGCCGTGAGCTTGTCCGGCAATACGGTGCGCACCAGGCTCGGCCGCCGGTCGTCGGCGCCCGCCTGGATGGTGGTCAGCCCGGAGAGCGCCTGCACGATCGGATCGTAGACCCGCTGCTGGGCATAGGGTCCCTTCTCGCCGAAGCCGCTGATGGACAGGTAGACCAAGCGCGAATTGAGGGCGCTCAGGTGCTCGTAGCCGATGCCCAGCCGCTCGACAACCCCGGGCCGGAAATTCTGCACGAACACGTCCGCGCCGGAGACCAGCTTGTTCAGGACGGCCTTGCCCCCATCGCTCTTCAGGTCCAGCGTCAGCGAGCGCTTGGAGCGGTTGATGTTGAGGAAGTTGGAAGCCAGCCCGCCGCTGCGGTTGCGCAGTGAGCGGGTGTGATCGCCGGTGCCCGGGGGCTCGACCTTGATGACGTCGGCGCCCTGGTCTCCCAGAATGTCCGTCGCCCACGGGCCGGACAGCATGGCCGACACGTCGACGATTCGAAAGCCCTCCAGTGGTCCAGCCATCGCTCGCTCCCTGTGGTTCCAGTTGCATCAGCCGTTTCCGGGCACCATAGCAACCGCGGCTTTAAATCGGCAAGTCCGGGATCGGCAAGTCCCGGCGCGGCGGGCGTTGCCCTCAGCCGTAGGGCGCCGCGGCGGACCCGGCTCCTCACTCGGCCAGGTGATCCCACCCCTTCGCGGCGAGGGGCTGCCCCCCGAGAAAGACCCCCTCGCCCGTGCCCACTTCCCCGATCGCGGTAAAACCGGCCTCCGCGAACAACGCGTCCCGCTCGGGAGGATAGGCGCAGAGTATCTCGTACTCCTCGCCGCCGTGCAGGGCCCGCTCGAGGGGATCCTCGCCCCGCGCCTCCGCCCATTCCCGCAAGGCGGACAGGCACGGGATGCGCGCCGGGTCGATCTCCAGCCGCACCCCGCTGGCCCGGGCCAGATGGTGGAGCTCGGAGGAGAGCCCGTCGCTGATGTCGATGGCGGCCGAGGCGCTCTCGCTCAGGGTCTCGCTTAAGTCGGTGCGGGCCCGGGGTCGGCAATGGCGCTGGAGCAGCAGGCGCTCCACCTCGTTGCGTGGCTCCCGGCCGAGGAGCTCCAGCCCCGCCGCACTGCCGCCCAGGGTCCCGCTCACCGCCACCCGCTCCCCCGGTTGCGCACCGCCGCGGGGCACGAAGCGCTGCGTCGTACCGGTCATGAAGACATCGACGATCAGCTCCACCGAGCGGGAGACGTTGCCGCCCAGCACGGCAAACCCGTAGGCTGCCGCCGCCTCCCCGATTCCGTCGTAAAGCTCGTCCAGCCGCGCGTCGCCGGTTCCCAGCGGCACGCCGAGGGAGATCAGGGCATGGCGGGGTTCCCCGCCACAGGCGACGATGTCGCTGACGTTGGCCGTGTCCATGGCCCCGGGCTGGAAGTGCCGTCCTTCCACGGCGATGTCGCAAGTGAGCAGCAACCAGCCCTCGCCCCAGGGCACCGCGGCGGCGTCGTCGCCGATCCCGATAGCGCCCTCCGGCGCGCCGTCCCCCAAGCGCGCGGCCAATCGGCGGATCAATTCGAACTCGCTGGCCATGGTTGCCTCGGGGTCCGGGTTCGGCTGCGGTACGTCCGGCCGCCCGCAGGCACCACGGGGGCAGGGCTCGCCCCAGCCGCGCCGGGGTGCCGCCACCGCCCGCGATGGCACCGGCCGCGGTGACGCCGGTCGAATGGGAATCTTTGCACGATTTCGCGCCGATGGCTCTCACCGGCGCGGAGATCGGGCGGGAATCGCGATGCCCATACCCGCGGACATGCGGATTCGGTGGCCTGCGGACGGCAGGTGGCGGTCGTTTTCCCGGTCTGCGGCGGGGCTGGCGGGCGATGGAACGCAAAAAAACCGCCCCAGGAGAGGATTTCCTATTGCGAAGCTCCCCGTATTCGCTTATATCTCCTAGGAGGAGGCGGGATTGAGCCGTGCTACCCGCCTCGAATCCGGCTCATGCGCGCCTGGAAATTGAGGCTGAGCCGCGCTCCTTCCGCGAATGCGCGC
>JAPUJL010000014.1 GCA_027296185.1 SAR324 cluster bacterium
CCCGGGCTCCGGCCCGGGCGACGGGCGGCCATTCCGACCGGTGCTCCGCCGGCCGCGCGTTCTCGCGGGCGCCGTGCAGCGGAGGCCGCCACCCGGGGGCGGGAAGCGCAACGGGCTCGCGCCCGCGGGCGCAGGAAACGCAATGATCAGCAAATTCTCAACCCTTCACCATGCGGGGGGTAATATGAACCCGACAGTACGAAAAACGTGGCGCACCGCAACGCTGTGGATCGCCGCAGTGGCGATGCTCGGCCTGGTCCTGGCGGCGTGCGAGAAGGAGCGGCAGCAAACCGCCGACGGCCAGGAAGTACGGGAACTCGTCATCGGCCTGCAATGCGACCGCAGCGGCCCCACCCAAACGGTGGGTCCGTTTCTTTGCACCGGCTTTCACGATTACGTGAAGCTGTTCAACAAGAATCAGACTCTGGGCCCCAATGTGCGGTTGCGGGTCATGGAAATCGACCATGGCTACAACGTTCCCCGCGGCATGGAAGCCTACGAGCGCTTCAAGGAGGCGGGAGCGGTCACGGTGAGCCTGTACGGCACGCCGCACACCTACGCCCTCACGCCCAAGTTGACCGAAGACAAGATCCTCGGCACCTCGCCGGGCTTCGGCAATGCGGCGGCGGCGGACGGCAACAAGTTCCCCTTCATCTTCCCCGTGGCGGCGACCTATTGGTCCCAGGGCGCCTCGGCGGTGAAGTTCGTATTGGACAAGTGGACGGGGAGCGGCAAGCCGAAGATCGCCTATATCTATTACGACAATCCGGCCGGCCGGGAGCCGCTGGATGTGGTGCGCAGCCTGGCCAAGCGGGAGGGCTTCCAGCTCCAGGAGTACGCCGTTCCGCCCCCGGGCATCGAGATGCGGCCACAGGTACTGGATATCGCCCGCAACTACAAGGCCGACTGGGTGATCGCCCATCTGTTCGGGCGGGCGCCGGGCGTATCGATCAAGGAGTTCGCGCGGCTCGGCTTTCCCCGCGACCGGGTGATCTCGCTCGTGTGGGGCGCCTCCGAGTCCGACATCAACGTGGCCGGATGGGATCAGGCCGAAGGGTACTACGGTCTCCAATTCGCCGGGGTCGGTAGCGATCACAGCGTGATCAACGACATCAAGAAAATGTACCAGGACGAGGAGAAGGATTTGCCCAAGGCGATGGAGATCAGCGTGTATTACAATCGCGGCGTCTTCATCGCGGCTCTGCACGCCCGGGCGATTCAGCTGGCCGTGGAGAAGCACGGGCCCTCCGTCACCGGCGAGCAGGTGCGAGACGGGATGGAGGCCATCACCGGCTTCGATATGGGCGGCTTCCTGCCCCCGCTGACAATTACGCGGGACGACCATGAGGGCGGCGGCTGGGTCAAGGTGTACCAGGTCAAGGGCGGCAAATGGGTCGAGGCTTCGGACTGGATCCAGGGCTACCGCGACGTGGTGCTGAAGCTGGTCTCCGAGGCGGGCGCCGGCTGACGCGCGGGTAATCCAACGCTCCGGGCGGCGCTCATGCCGCCCGGGGTCCGGCTGCGATCGAACCGCCATCGCGCTGCCATCGAAGCAAGCGGCGAAGCCGCGCCCCTGACATCTGGGTAACGAAATTTCGACGATATGCTGACCCTGAACAACATCGAGGTCATCTTCGACAACATCATCCTCGTGTTGAAGGGCGTGCACCTCCACGTCGAAAAGGGAAAAATCGTCGCCCTGCTCGGCTCCAACGGTGCCGGCAAAACCACCACCCTCAAATCCATCTCCGGGCTGATCCGCCCCGAGCGGGGCCGTGTGACCCGCGGCTCCATCGAGCTGTCCGGAAAACGCATCGACCGCATGGAGCCCTCCTCCATCGTCCGCAAGGGCATCGCCCAGGTCTTTGAGGGGCGGCGGGTCTTCGAGCACCTCACCGTGCGGGATAACCTGGTGGCCGGCGGCCACGTCCAGCGCCGCAAGGCGGCGATCGCCGAGGATATCGAGCGCATATTCGATTACTTTCCGTTGCTGGCCGAGCGCAGCAAGCTCAAGGCGGGTTATCTCTCCGGCGGCGAGCAACAAATGCTGGCCATCGGCCGCGGGCTAATGAGCCGGCCCCAGCTGCTGATGCTGGACGAGCCGTCCCTGGGCCTGGCGCCGCTGCTGGTGGAGGAGATCTTCGGCATCCTGAAGCGGCTCAACGACGAGGAAAAGCTGACGATCCTGCTGGTCGAGCAGAACGTCTCCATGGCCTTGGCCATCGCCGACGAAGGTTCGGTGATGGAGAACGGCAAGATCGTCCTGAGCGGTCCGGCGGAAGAGTTGCGCAACAACGCCGACATCAAGGAGTTCTATTTGGGCCTGTCCGACATCGGCACCAAGAAGAGCTACCGGGACGTCAAGCACTACCGCCGCCGCAAACGCTGGCTCTCCTGAGGGGGCGGTTCCTTCCCCTGTTCGCCCCTTCCCCGTTTGCATAGCCATGAGGCCGCTTCCCTTCCTGCCCACGCGGCCCGGGATGGGATATGTCTGGGCGGCGCTCCAACCCGCTATGCCCGGAGGCGAGGCGCCCGCGGGCGAGGTGCACCGGCCCGGCGCCTCCACGGCTTCGCTCCCCGCCGAAAGTTCCTGCTCCGCGCTTGGGGCTGGGCCGACCCCCGACCTGCTTCGCGGGAGGGCCCTGCACGCCGCGTGGCTGGAGCGGGGCGGCCCCGAGCTGCCCGCCGGGCGCCCCGTGCTGCATGAGGTGACCTTGCTCGATGGGTCGGCCCTGGATGGTGAGGGGCTGGGCAAAGTGGTGGAGGCGCTCGCCGCACTGCCCGATCCGCCGCTGCTCCGCATCGAGCTGGACTGGACGGCGGACGCCCCTTTGCCGGACTGGCCTCACGATGCGCCGCAGCTGGGCGGACTCCCCGTCTTCCTTCACGGCCAACTGCACCATCCCGACGACCTCACCCCGCAACGGACCGCCGCGCTGGAGGCGCTGGCGGAGCGGGGCGTGCCCCTGGCCGCGGAGGTCTTCCTGCTGCGCGAGGTCAACGACGAGGTGGGCGTGCTACGCGAGTTGTTGTTGCGGCTCCTGGAATCCCGGGTGCGCCCCTACTATCTCGTCGATGGCGAATGGTTACCCCCCGGGCTGCGGGTCCCGGCGGAGCGGGCGCTGGACTTGGTGCGGGGTCTACGGGGGTGGATCAGCGGCCTGGCCGTGCCGCAGTTGATTCGGGAGAGCGCTGCGGGCGAGCGCTTTGCAGTGGTGCCGGACTACATCGAGGAAGCCGGCGCGGAGGAGGTGCGGTTGCGCAACTATCGGGGGGAGCCCTACATCTATCGGAATCCGCGCCCTCCTGCGGGACGGCCCTAGGCCTTCTCCGCTTCGGAGCCGGTGCTGAAGCCCAAAGCCTCCACGTCTTCCTCCTCCTCCTCGTCGTCGTCGTCGGACCCGCTCGGGCCGCTGACGGTACGGCTGCTCATCTGATCGACGAGGTCGTCGGGCGGACCGCTCATGTCCAGCTCGCTGCCGCACTTGCCGCAGTAGGCCCGATCGTCCTCCCAGAACACGTCCTCCTTGGAGATTTCCTCGACGCATTCCTCGCAGTAGTAGCTCCCTTGCATCCCGATCCCTTTGGATGGTATCGCCGCCGCGCGCCGAGCCGCGCGCTCTGGGCGCCCCGGCCAGCCCGGACGGTTCGGCGCCCCTTCAGGAAGTCCTGTTCCGCACCAGCACCAGCACCCCCGTGTAGGTATACAGCAGCGGCAGCCCCAAAGTCGTCGCCATCTCGAAGCCGCCGAGCATTCCGATCAAGGGGAAGTCGCCCATGACGCTCTGGATCACCGCCGTGTCGACTCCGCCCCGGCCATAAAGCCGGCGGCCCCGGGCCGAGCAATCGAAGTACAGGCCGAAG
>JAPUJL010000140.1 GCA_027296185.1 SAR324 cluster bacterium
AGGATGGCCAGCCCCAGCGGAACTCCGTGGGCGAATCCCTGTCCGGCCAGGGCCATGGCGAACAGGCCCAGCGCCGCCAGCAGCGTCCGGGCGAGCACCGGCGGCCGGGGATTCGTCACGGCCGAATCGGTCTCCGCTCCGCCGCGGCCGGTACGGCCACCCCATCCCGCCAGTTGCTGGGCGGGCAACACGAATAGGAACCCCGCCGCCAGGGCATGGAGCAGAATCACCGGCGGGCTATAGGTCCCGTAGTCGGTGAAGAAGCGATCCATCACCAGCATGACGCCGAGGGCCATTGCCACCAGCAGGCCCATTACCGGGAGGTGCTGGATCGGGCCGGTGGGCGCGGTGCGGCGGTGGCGGATGTGCAGGGCGATTCCGTGAATGGCAAATAGGGCGATGGCCGTGGGTACCAGGTAGTGCCCGCCCAGGTAGGCCAGCGGGCCGTTCTGCCGGTACAGCCCCCAGGCCAGGCTCGCCGCTCCGGCCGCGTGCAGGCCCCACAGGGACCACTGGAGCGGCGCGAACCACCGCCCGCGGCCGTAGCTTTGCAGCCATCCGGCGGACTGTAGGCCGTAGTAGCCGGACAACACCGCGCCCAGGGTGAGCAGGTGCACCGCCGCCGGGGCCGCCCGATGGGCGATGCCCAGCGTCGCCACCTGGGGCGTGACCGTCAGCAGCGCGAGCGCGGCGAGGGTGAAGGCCCACACCGTCCAGAACCAGAGCGGCAGAGTCATAAGCGTGGGGTCATTGGCACTGTCCGGAAGTACCCCCCGCTGCCGCGGCGATTCGCGTGTCCGGCGCGGCTCCACGGGGTTCCGGATCCATGGCAAAACGGTGGGGCGGGGAGAGGCTAGAACCGCTCGCCGAAGGGGCGCAAGTCGATTTCCTGGCTCCACGCGGAACGGGGCTGATCGATCACGTGCCACACGGCATCGGCGATGTCCTCAGGTTGGAGGAAGAAGGTGGGGTCCTTGTCCGGAAAGAATTTCCGGGTGGCAGGGGTTTCGATCACCCCGTCGATGATCACATGAGCCACGTGAATGCCCTTGGGCCCGAATTCCCGCGCAAGGGATTGGCCCAGGGCGCGCTGTCCGAACTTGCCCACGGCGAAGGGCGCGAACCCTCCGGCGCCGCGCATGGCTCCGGTCGCGCCGATGACGATGATGCTGCCGCTCCCTTCCCGTTCCATGTCGCCCAGCACCTCTCGGCAGCAGTGCACCATCCCCATCACCGCCACCCTGAACGCCATCTCGAACAGCTCGGGCTTCAGCTCCAGGAACGGCGAGTGCACCATGGGCGCGGCGTTCTGGATCAGCACGTCCACCGAGCCCAGTTCGGCGCGAATGCGCTTGAAGGCCTTGGTTACCGCCTCCGCGTCGCCCAGATCGGTGGCGATCGGCAGGGCGTTGCCCCCCATCTTGCGGAGTTCCGCGGCCAGCTCGTCGACGTAGGGCTGCGAGCGGGCCAGCACCCCCATGGCATAGCCCTCGCGCACGAGGCGGCGGGAAATGGCAGCCCCGTTGCCTGGCCCGGCACCGGCGAGGACGGCTACCTTGGACACGGATTCCTCCTCGAATGCGGTAGAGCGCTCCGCACCGCGCCCCAGACCAACAAATAGGGGACGGGCGCGGCCATGGTATGGTAACATCCGTCGCCTGGCAATCGCGGATTGCCGGTTCGTACATTGCCACGCGATGAGGGTATGCGCCGGTTTCTTCTGAACAAGCGGCTCTTGAGCGGAATCGCCGGAGCGATCGTGCTGGCGTGGCCGCTCGTGGCGTTCCTGCAGAGCGGCAAGCCGGAGTTGCCTCCCTTGCACGAGGAGCCGCAAGCTCCCGTGGGTGTTCCCACGGTGGAGATGATCGAGCGGCTGATGGTGGTGCAGCTGGAGAGTGCCGGCGGATGGGTGCCCAACGATCTGCCCCTCAGCCCCAGCTATGTGCTGGACAATCTACCCAATTTCCAGCTCGGGGTGCTGCAGGTGGTGCGCCATGCCTCGCGCGTGCTGCGGGACAACCTGACGCGCCAGCGCACTTCCGACGCGGTGCACAGCGACACGGACACCGCTTACTCGGCCTATGCCAACGACCCGTACCGGTGGGCTTTTCCTTCCGCCGAAGGCGCGTTCTCCCGGGGCAACGCCGCGCTGGAGCATTTTCACGGAGAGCTGGGTGCCGCGGCGAACTTCTACCCGCGCGCCGATAATCTCGTTCAACTGTTGGAGCCGTTCGTTTCCGAGTTGGGCGCGGTGACCACATTGCTGTTGGAGGCAGGCGATTCGGGGAAGGTCTCGTGGTTCGATATCGACGACAATTTTTACTACGCTCAGGGAGTGGGGTTCGCGTTGCTGGGCCTGGTGCAAGCGATGCAGCAGGATTTCCGGAGGGTGCTGGAGGACAAAAACGCGGTGGAGATCACCGGCCTCATCGTCGCCTCGCTGCGCGAGAGCCAGTTCGAACCCTGGATCGTCACCAACGGCAGCAAGGGAGGCCTCCTCGCCAACCACTCCAGCAACCTGAAGGCGTTTCTCGACGATGCCCGGCAGAAGATGAACAGCCTTATTACGATTCTCAAGCAAGGCTAGGCCGGCGGCGGGCATAGGCCCCAGGGCGGGCGGCACGGCGCCCATCGCCGTGTTGCCGGAGCGGCGCCCCTCGAGGGCATCCCGGATCGGCGCGGGCCCACGATCAGCGGATACCGGACATGGTGCTCTACGAACTCCTGTCCAATGTTGCCAGTTCCGAGCAGGGTCTGCGGGATCATCCGTCCTGCGGGGAGCTGGTGGACACTTTCCGGGCGATGGGGGTCAGTGCGCGCTTCATCCGCCAGGTGCACCAGGAATCCGACGAGATCAATCTGGCCGGGCAGTTCGCTCAGGGCGTCCGGGTGCGCGGCACCGCGCTGAAGATGATCCGCCCCGAGGCGCACGTCAAGGGCTGCGTGGCGTGGATCCGCGCCCTGCTCGGTCACGTGGACCGCGGCCTGCACGTGGACGTCACTAAAATCCGCGCCACCAACGCCGTGCCGCTCGTGCTGGGCATGGTGCTGCGCCGGGAGCACCGGGTATTCCTCACCGGGTTGGAGGAGGAACCGTTGGTGCGGCTGCAGGTGGAGCCGGACGTCACCCTCAAAACCGTCCCCAAGGCGTTGGCGGCGAACCGGGAGTTGCTGGACGAATACCTGGCCCGGCGGCAACGCACTTCCAGCTTCCTCACCCAGGCCCAGGACGTGGCGACGCTGGAGTTTCTCGATGCGGGGCTGCGCGACAAGCTGCGCAAAATGGCCAGGGACCGCGACGGGGGGGCCATCGATTCCCTCACCGATGCGGAAGTGGTCAATATCGGGCTGATGTCCGAGTATATCGAGCGCTACCAGAGCATTTTCGAGCAGTTCACCGCCATGTTCCACCAGGGGGAGTTGACGGCGGAACTCGCCGCCCACTTCGAGGTGCTGACCCAGGGCATCTCCTACGTGGAAGCACGCGCCGCGCTGGAGCACCTGACCCACGAGGAAACCCGTGCCCGAATCGCCGACAAGCGCTCCCTGATCAACGAGCTGCGCATCAGCCTGGCCCAGGGGGCCGAGGCGCTGCACGACGAGTTCCGCCACCACCTGAGGAGCCTGGTGCTCAAGCAGCGGCTGAAGGTGGATGCCGCCCTGTACCGCAAGGTGATCCGCCTTCCCGCGGTCTCCGCGGAGGATGTGGAGGCCCTGGGCCCCTTTCGCGCGATGCTGGGAGAGTTCAAGGCCATTCACGAGAGTGTGCGCGGCGCGGTGGAGAATGCCCGGGGTCCCGCCCCGGTGCCCATGAAGCAGAAGCTCTTCGAGGTGCTGCTCAAGCTCACGTTCGACTCGCAGTTCAATAGCCGCATCGACGAGTCGCGCTTGCAGGCCGGTCCCCTCACGGCGCGGCGGCTGCTGAGCCAGGTGGAGCTGGCGGTATACGATATCGGGAACCTGCGCAAGATTAATTCCCGCCTGCCCATCAGGGGCGTGGCGGTGAACTTGGCCGAAAAGGTGCCCGTGACTTGGGTGGAGTTCGATGTGATCGTCGCCCGGTTGAGCCGGGCGCT
Organism: SAR324 cluster bacterium; assembly: GCA_027296185.1. Lineage (GTDB taxonomy): Bacteria > SAR324 > SAR324 > SAR324 > JACQKK01 > JAPUJL01. Next base: position 4,077 of record JAPUJL010000140.1, read on the forward strand.
ATTTCCCCTGGGGGATCTGGCCAAGGAGCTGGGCGAATCGATCCGCGTGCGGCTTAAGGAGGAGGACGAGCAGCGCAAGGTCGAGGCGGTGCGCCAGTACCTCAATCACGGCAACCTCCTGCTCGGGCTCACCAACTACGTGCTCGGCCGCGCCCGGCTCACCACGGAGGAATGGTCCGCGCTGCTGGAGGGGGGGCGCGCCCTGGGGCTGCCCGTGCTCAGCTCGCGGGACCAGATCCGCAACGACAAGGCCCTGCGCCAAGTGCAGCAGGGGCTTACCGAGCACCTGGAAGGCTACGTGCTCCTGCTGAACGACGACAAGCGGGCCCTGTTTCCCGTCGAGGCGGAGCCGGTCGTATTGCGCGCGGCATTTCAGCACCTGGTGGATATTCACGTGGTGCGCACGGCGCGGCGGTTCTTCTTCCAGAAGCTGCAGGTGCTGGCCAAGCAGCACGGCAACCGCTTCTTCGAGATGCTCTACCGGCATGTGCGGCGCCAGGGCGGGTTGACCATGTCCCGCAGCCAGTTCGGCAGAATTCTCCTGCGCCATCGGGTGTTCGAGAGGACCCGCTTCAGGGAGTTGGGGTTCATCTCGGAGGCCATGGCCAACGGCGACGTGGACGAGAATCCCTGGTTGTTAGCCGCGGCCAGTAACGCCATCGAGGAGGATGCACAGAGCCCCTTCGCGACGGAGAACGTGGCTGCGGCCCATCAGAAGGCCCTGGCCGCCTTCCGCAAGGTCATCGCCGGCTATCCGGGCCAGGACGGCGACGGGGCCGGGGAAAGCCTCTCCCTCGATGCGGCACTGGGCGCCCTGGCCCGCGAGGGCGTGTACGACCTCGGCCATCCCGGGGCCCGGGAGTTGCTGAGCAAGACGCCGCCCGCGGCGATGCTCTGGAAGGTGGTGCAACAGGCCATCTCCAAGAGCTTCAAGACGGTGCTCAGCTCGGCGCGCTCGACCCAAGAGGCGATCGAGGTGACTCTGCCCGGGCGCATGGCTTACCTGGCCTACCTGAAGCCGGATCACGTGTTCAAGGCGGGGGAGCACTCCCTGCTGTTCCGGCTGGTTCCCGATCTGGATGCCTCTCCGGAAACCCTGGACGCGGCGTCGGCGCCGGTCGTGCAAGGGCTTTCCGAGCACCTGGGCAACGGCGCCGCGGGGGCCTCGCCCCTGGCCCGCTCGCTGTCGTCGCTGGAGACCCATTCCGAATGCTGGAACGCCCTGCGCGAAGCCTCCATGGTGCCGCTGGTCGACCAGATCCTGCGGGAAACCCTGCTGAAATCGGTGCGTCCCATCGAGCCGATGGCCGAGCACGTGTCCCAGTATCCCGAGGAAGCCGTGCTTTGCATCGGCGTCTCCTCGTCGGATCAGGGCAAGTTCCACCGCGTCGTCGAGCGGATCGATCACGAGAACGTTTACGCGACGCTCTCCGAGGTGGCCAGTTGGCTGGCCCGGTTCCAACGGCTGGACGACGAGCTGGAGGCCTACCGGGGCATGATCGACGACGTGCGCAAGCAGATCGACAACATGAACTTCACCGTGTGGGATGCCCCCTACCTGACGAAGTACCGGGCGGCGCTCACCGAACTGCACGAGACCATGGACCTGCGCCCCGAACACGTGACCCAGGAAGACCTGACGCGGATCGAAAATCTGGCCCGCGAGATCGGCGAGATGGTGCGCGACATCCACACCCAGGAGCAGCAGGTGCGGCCCCGGGACCGCTGGCTGAACCGCATCGCCACCCGGCTGAAAACCATCCGCCCGGAAAGTCAGCTGATCTTCGTGGACCGCCTCCACGAGGGGTCCGAGCGGTCCCAAATGTCCTCCGACGGGGAAGAGGAAGACGAGCCGAAGCAGGCTTCCGTCAAGGACGGCAAGGAGAAGGAGTTCCAAACCTTCAGCGAGCGCATGCGCAACGTCATCGGCTACCGGGAGCGGCTGGCGGGCAAGGATGTGTTCGTGCTCTCTCCGTCCAACACCCAGCGCGCCCTGACCCTGAGCCTGATCGACCGCATCTTCGCCCTGAAAGGGCTGTTCACGCCGATCCTGGTGGACGTCTCCGGCTGCCAGAGCTTCGTCCCCCTGCTCCGCACCCGCCTCCCGCCCCACCGCCTGTTCGACCTCAACCGGCTCTAGGGTCAGCCCATCCGCGCCCCCGCCCCGCTTCTATCCTTTCGACGGCGCGGGGTGAGCCTTCGGTTCACGGCCCCGGCGGCCCATCCACATACGGTGCAAATAAATTGAATGGCCCGGCCCGGTCGATGCGGCCGCGCGGCACCTCCGCCTGCTCCTGCCACCAGTCCATGCCCATATCCCGAAAAAGCGTCTCGGCGGCGTCAAGTTGCTCCCGTGGGAGCTCTCGGGCCGCCCAGATTGTGGAAGCATTCCTGTTTGGAGTGGACAGACGTTGGTCGAGCCGGCCGATTTTCCGGTTTGTTCGATTTTGTGCCAGTTGGGGAAAGTGAGCGTGAGAACTAAGGATGTCAATCGGCGTGAGATTCATCCTTCAAAATGGGCATGTCGACGAAAAATGTGGTGGCCACTCCTGGTTGTGATTCGAAGCCGATGCTGCCCCCCATTTTCTCAGCGAACGCCTTGGCAATGCTGAGTCCAAGGCCTGTGTTTCCCTCGCTCGGGAAGCCGC
>JAPUJL010000141.1 GCA_027296185.1 SAR324 cluster bacterium
AAGCCGAAGGAGCCGCTCACGGTGTTCCGCATCGTCGAGGTGCGGATTAAAATGTAAGGCGCCGCATCGTCGAGGTGCGGATTAAGCGATAGGCGGCGGGGCTGCCTCGCGCTCGTTCGGGCGAGTCGTATCCGGGCCGAAGGTGGCGGCGGTGGAGCGCCCATTGGACCGCCGTTCTCGCAGCCCCGTTCTGTTCCGATGCGCCTGGAGCGGGGATCGAACCGATCCCCGCTCCTCGAACAAAACTGAAATGACTTGATTTTCTTACCATTTTCGGGTATCGGTTGCGCTTAAGGTCACCGGCCGATTGACCTGCCGGTGCGGAGACACCAGGGAAGGTCCTCCGAATCCGCCTGAGGCAGCGATGCCCAACCTCCTGCAGTTCGACCCGAGCACATTTCTCGGATTCGTTGTCGTTTTCGCCCGGATCACCGGCGTTATGGTGGCGGCTCCGATTTTCGGAGAGGGCACCGTCCCGGTGCAGGTCAAGGTCGGGCTGAGCCTGATTATTTCCCTCATCTTCGTCCCCCTCGTCACGGCGCCTCAGCTGGGCCCCAATCCGCCCGTGCTGGAGTTGGTTTATCTGATCGCGGGGGAGGTCGGCATCGGCCTCCTGATCGGATTTTCCGCTCGGTTGCTCCTCACGGGCGTGGAGATCGCGGGGGAGGTGGCGGGCTTTCAGATGGGCTTGGGCCTGGCCAATGTGGTCGATCCGAGCACGCAAACTCAGGTCTCGCTGCTGGGCCAAGCCATGAGCCTGTTCGCGGTGATGTTGTTCGTGGCGCTGGACGGGCATCATCTCTTCATCCAGGCCTTGGCGGGAAGCTACGCCCTCGTCGCGCCCGGCGAGGTCACGCTGACCCGCAAGGCCTTCGACACCTTTATGGGCCTCGCGGCGCAGATGTTCGTCATCGGGCTGCGGGTCGGGGCGCCCTTAGTGGTGACGCTGCTGGCGGCGAACTTCGCCATGGGCCTCGTCGCCCGATCGGTGCCGCAGATGAACGTGTTCATCGTGGGCTTCCCCTTTACCATCGGCTTGGGTTTGCTCTTTCTCTTTCTCGGATTCCCCTTCTTCGTCCAGAGCGTGGCGGAGTTGCTGGGGGAACTGGAAATGATCCTCATGACCCAACTGAAGGCGCTCGGATAACCCATGGCGGAAGCAGGCGGACAGGAACGAACCGAGGCCCCGACCGTCAAGCGGCGCGAGGACGCCCGCAAGGAGGGTCAGGTGGCCATGAGCCGCGAGGTCCCCTCGGCGGCATTGCTGGGGATGTTCGCGCTGTACTTCCTGGTGGCCCTGGACCCCACCATCGTGGCCGTGGAGAATTTCTGGATATTCTCCTTCGAGCACGCCGCCACGACCGAATTGACGATCGAGCAATCCACCCGCATCTTTCGCGGCACGGTATTCGTCATCCTGCCCGTGGTGGCAGGGCTGTTCGGGCTGGCGGTGATCGTCGGCCTGCTCGCCTCGGTGATGCAGGTGGGCTTCGTCATTACGCCGTTGAAGCTACATGGCGAACGGCTCAACCCGATCAACGGGGTCAAGCGCATCTTCTCGGCCCAGGGCGCGGCTGAACTGTTCAAAAGCCTCTTCAAGATGACGGTCATCGGCTACGTGACCTACATCTCGCTGGACAGCGAGGTGATGACCCTGCTGACCCTGTCGCGCTTGCCGCCGCCCGGAATCGTGCATTACAGCTTCGGCCTGCTGGGCACCCTCTTCGCGCGGGTGGCGCTGGCGCTGGTGGTGCTGGCGATATTCGATTTGCTGTTCCAGCGCTGGAACCTGGAGCAGCGGCTCAAGATGACCCGTCAGGAGCTGAAGGACGAGCTAAAGCAGACGGAAGGCGATGCGCAACTCCGCGCCCGCGTGCGCCAAGTGCAACGGGAAATGTCCCGCGCCCGCATGATGCAAAACGTGCCCAAGGCCGACGTGGTGGTGACCAATCCGACCCACTATGCCGTGGCCCTGATGTACGATCGGGAGGCCATGACCGCGCCCCATATGGTGGCCAAGGGCGCGGATTTCCTCGCCCATCGGATCCGTGAGATCGCCCTGGAGAACGACGTGACCCTCATCGAGAATCCGTTCGTCGCCCGCGAGCTGTATCACAACGTCGAGATCGGGGAGGAAATTCCCGAGAAATTCTTCCGCGCGGTAGCGGAAATCCTCGCGTACGTGTACCGCCTGAAGGGACAGGCCGTTGCGCCGTCGGCGTAAATCCCTTTAGGCGATTTTCGAACCGTGGTATGATTACCGCGGCTAATCGCCTTGCGGCAAGGATGAACAGCAAGGAGCCATGGCAACCCAGACTTCCACCGCGACAATCTGGTCCCGGGCGGCACGTAACACCGATATCATGCTGGCCCTCGGCATCATCGCCATCATTATGGTGTTGGTGCTGCCGATGCCGCAGCTCTTGCTGGACCTCTTGCTCTCCCTCAGCATCAGCCTCTCGTTCCTGATCCTGATCGTCGCGCTGTTCACCGTCCGCCCGCTGGATTTCTCGTCGTTTCCCTCGGTTCTGCTGATCTCGACGTTGTTCCGGTTGTCGCTCAACGTCGCCTCGACCCGGCTGATTCTGGGGAGCGGCCACGAGGGACCGAACGCGGCGGGCGCCGTGATCCAGGCGTTCGGCGGATTCGTTGTCGGGGGGAACTATGTGGTCGGGATCATCATCTTCCTGATCCTGGTCACCATCAACTTCGTCGTCATCACCAAGGGTGCCGGGCGGATCGCGGAGGTGGCGGCGCGCTTTACCTTGGATGCCATGCCGGGCAAGCAGATGGGGATCGACGCCGACCTCAATGCCGGCATCATCGACGAGCAGGCGGCCCGCTCCCGCCGCGCGATGATCCAGCAGGAAGCCGACTTCTACGGCGCGATGGACGGTGCCGCCAAGTTCGTGCGGGGGGATGCGATCGCCGGACTCATCATCACCGCCGTCAATATCCTGGGCGGCCTGGTGATCGGGGTGTTTCAGTTCGGTATGGACCTCAGATCGGCCCTGGATACTTACACCGTCCTGACCGTCGGCGACGGACTCGTCTCCTCCATCCCGGCACTGGTTGTCTCCGTCGCCGCGGGTCTCGCGGTGACCAAGGCCTCGGTGGATCAGCCGCTCAGTGAGGATTTGACCTCGCAGATTCTGGGCAATCACCGGG
>JAPUJL010000142.1 GCA_027296185.1 SAR324 cluster bacterium
AACTCGTTGGTGAGCACCTTGAAGGATTCGGGAATGCCCGTCTCCAGGACGCAGTTGGCCTTGACGATGGCCTCGTAAATCCGGTTCCGGCCGAGGATGTCGTCCGACTTCACCGTCAGCAGCTCCTGCAGGGTGAACGCCGCGCCGTAAGCCTCCAGGGCCCATACCTCCATCTCGCCGAAGCGCTGGCCGCCGAACTGGGCCTTGCCGCCCAGGGGCTGTTGGGTGACCAGCGAGTAGGGCCCGATCGAGCGGGCGTGAATCTTGTCGTCCACCAGGTGGTGCAGCTTCATCATGTAGATGTAGCCGACCGTGACCTGCTGATCGAAGGGTTCGCCGGCGAGGCCGTCGTACAGGTCCACTTGCCCCGATTCGGGCAGCTCCACCAATTTGAACAGCCGGGCGATGTCCGACTCCTTGGCCCCGTCGAACACCGGTGTGGCCAGCAGAATGCCCCATTCGTAGCGCTTCAACGTCTCGAGAAACGTCTCGTCGTCCATATCGTTGAAGTATTCGCGCACGTGTTTGGATTCGTAAATGTCGGCCACGAACTTCCGCAGCCTGCGGACGGGATGGGCCTCTTCCAGCATCTTCTCCAGCCGCTCCCCGAGTGCATGGGCCACCCACCCCAGGTGGGTCTCGAGGATCTGCCCGACGTTCATCCGCGAAGGCACCCCCAGCGGATTGAGGACGATGTCCACAGGCGATCCGTCCTCCAGGTAGGGCATGTTCTCCACTGGCTCGATCCGCGAGACGACGCCCTTGTTCCCGTGGCGCCCGGCCATCTTGTCGCCCACCGACAGCTTGCGCTTGACGGCGATGTACACCTTGACCATGCGGATCACGCCGGGGGGCAGCTCGTCGCCCCGCATCACCTTCTCGCAGCGGTCCTGATAGATGCTCTCCAGCAGATCCATCTGGGACAGCGCATTGTGGATGATCCGCGAGAGGTGGGCATTCGCTTTCTCCTTCTCCACCAGCACGTCGGACCAGCTTTGGTTGGGAATGTCCTCCAGCATCTCCTCGGTGATCTTAGTCTTGGCCTTAAACAGCACCTTGTTTGAGTTGGGATCGGTCACGTCGTAGAGGAACTTTTGCCCGACGATCACGTCCTTCACGATCTTGATCAGGTTGGTGCGCACGATGCGCATCTCGTCGTTGTGGTCTTCCTCGTACTCGTTGAGCAGAGATTGCTCGATCTGCTTGGTGCGGATGTCCTTCTCCACACCCTTGCGGGTGAAGGTGACCACGTTGGTGACCACGCCCTCGATACCTTGTGAGACCCGCAGCGACGTATCGCGGACGTCGCCCGCCTTCTCGCCGAAGATGGCCCGCAACAGTTTCTCTTCCGGATTGAGCTGGGTTTCGCCCTTGGGCGTGACCTTGCCCACGAGAACATCGCCGGGCTTGAGGTAGGTGCCGATGCGCACGATCCCGCTGTCGTCGAGGTTCTTCAGTGCCTCCTCGCTGACGTTGGGGATATCGCGGGTGATGTCCTCCTTGCCCAGTTTGGTGTCGCGCGCGACCACCTCGAATTCCTCGATGTGGATCGAAGTGAACAGGTCCTCGCGCACCACCCGCTCGGAGATGAGGATGGAGTCCTCGAAGTTGTAGCCGTTCCAGGGCATGAAGGCGACGAGGATGTTCTGCCCCAACGCCAGCTCGCCATGGTCGCAGCTGGCGCCGTCGGCGATGATCTCGCCCGCTTCCACCCGCTGCCCCACGGACACCACCGGCCGCTGGTTGATGCAGGTGTTCTGGTTGGAGCGGCGGTATTTGGAGAGGTGGTAGATGTCCACGTTGGCCGGCACCACCACCTCGTCGCTGCCCAGGTCCACGTCGGCCTGGACGACGATGCGCTCCGAATCGATCCGGTCCACCACTCCGGAGCGGCGGGCCACGACGCACACACCCGAGTCGATGGCGCACTTGCGCTCCATCCCCGTCCCCACCAGGGGAGCCGAGGGTGTGACCAGCGGCACCGCCTGGCGCTGCATGTTGGAGCCCATCAAGGCCCGGTTGGCGTCGTCGTGCTCGAGGAACGGGATCAGCGAGGCGGCCGCCGAGACCAACTGGTGCGGCGCCACGTCCATGAACTCGATTTCCTGCCGCCCGATCATCATGAACTCACCCCGGTGTCGGGAGGAAACCAACTCATTTTCCAACTCGGACTTGGCGCTCAGGGGCGCATTGGCCTGGGCGATCCGGAATTGATCCTCCTCGATGGCTGAGAGGTACTGGATGCGGTTGCTCACCTTGCCCTCGTTCACCCGCCGGTAGGGGGTTTCGATAAAGCCGAAGTCGTTGATCTGCGCGTAGGTCGCCAGGGAGGCGATCAGGCCGATGTTCGGGCCTTCCGGCGTCTCCACCGGGCAGATGCGGCCGTAGTGGGACGAGTGCACGTCCCGCACGTCGAACCCGGCGCGCTCGCGGGTCAGCCCGCCCGGCCCCAGGGCGCTCAGGCGCCGCTTGTGGGTGATCTCCGAGAGCGGGTTGGTCTGATCCATGAACTGGGAAAGCTGGCTGCTGCCGAAGAACTCGTTGATCACCGCCGCCACCGGTTTGGCGTTGACGATGTCGTGGAGCATCATCGATTCGGTTTCCTGGAGGCTCATGCGCTCCTTCACCGCACGCTCCATGCGCACCAGGCCGATGCGGAACTGATTCTCCAGCAGCTCGCCCACCCCGCGGATGCGGCGGTTCCCCAGGTGGTCGATGTCGTCGATGGTGCCGTCCACCCCTTCCTTGAGCCGCAGCAGGTAATCCACGGTGCGCAGAATGTCCTCGTGGGTCAGCACGGTGTTATCCAACGGCTCTTCCAGCCCCAGCTTCTTGTTGATTTTCAGGCGCCCCACGCGCGATAGGCTGTAGCGGTCCTCGTTGAAGAACATATTGTGCAGCAGCAGCTTGGCCGTCTCGAGGGTGGGGGGGTCGCCCGGCTTGAGCCGCTTGTACAGCTCGATCAGCGCCTCCTGGGGGAAGCGCATGTTGTCCTGGGCCAGCGTCTCGCTGAGCGAGTGGCCGATGGTGTTGTCGCCGACATAGATCAGGTCGATGGACTCGATCTTGTTTTCCAGCAACTGCTCCAGCGCATCCGGGGTGATCGGCGTATTGGCTGGAAGCAGCACCTCGCCTTCCTGGTCCCTTACGTTGCGGATGGGCAGACGCCCCATTAAATGCTCGGCGTTGGTGGGGATGCGCTTGAGCCCCGCGCTCTGAATCTTCCGCAGTGCCAAGCGGGTGATCTTGCGGTCGGCGTGGATCAGCACTTCCTTGGATTTCGGGTCCACGATATCGGTGGCGGCCCGCTGATTCAGCGTGACTTCCGGATCGACCACCTTGAAGTACTTCCGCTTCTCCGGCTCCTTACCGAGGGCTTCGGACAAATCCACCCGCTCGGACTTGTAAAAGCGCGCCAGTATGTCCTCGTCGGTGTATCCCAGCGCGCGCAGGAAGATCGTCGCCAGGAATTTGCGCTTGCGGTCGATGCGGGCATAGAGCAGGTCCTTCGCGTCGAACTCGAAATCGACCCACGACCCGCGCTGGGGGATCAGCCGCGCCGAGTAGAGAATCTTGCCGCTGGAGTGGCTTTTGCCCTTGTCATGAGCGAAGAAGACGCCCGGGCTCTTGTGCATCTGACTGACGATGACCCGCTCGGTGCCGTTGATGATGAACGATCCCGTGTCGGTCATCAGGGGCAGCTCGCCCAGGTAGATGTCCTGCTCCTTGATGTCGTGAATGTGCTTGGTCTCGTTATCCGAGTCCTTTTCCCATACGATCAGCCGTAGCGCCACGCGTAGCGGCGCCGAATAGGTCACGCCCCGGATGCGGCACTCGTCCACCCTGTACTGCGGCTCGCCCAGGCGGTAATGGACGTATTCCAGCGTCGAAGAGCCGCTGAAGTCTGAAATTGGAAAAATCGAGCGAAACACCGCCTCCAGTCCCTCGTTGGCCCGCTGGTCGGGAGGCAGATCTTTTTGCAGAAAACGATTGTAGGAATCCAGTTGCACGGCGAGCAGGTTGGGGGGCTCGACCGGGGTTGAAATTTTTCCGAAGGAGTGACGAATGCGTCCGTTACGATTCGCGGGCTTGAGCATGGGCAACCTTTCGGATGGAATGGCGATTGAGGATCGTGGCTTCGCGCCGCGCACCGCTGCCCCGGGCGCCCGGGGGGCAAGGCGCGGCAGCGGCTAGCTGGGTTGGTGAGAGACCGGCGTTTGCGGCCGGCGGTCCGTGTGGAACCGAGGATGGGCGGCGGCGCATCCCTGCCGACCCATCCGCGCATCTCCAGAGCGAATTGCTCTCATTCCAATCTGTGCTCGAGGAATCTCGATAGTGAATAGTAATACTTAGCGCGATTCGGCGATCCGTGCAACCCTTTGCCGATGAATCTTTTCGCCATCCGGCCCTGCCCCTTCCGCCCCTTTCGCGGGCGGCGCCGCCGGAAGTTCAAACGGCTTTCGCATGCGGCCAGGCCGGCGGCACGGGAAGACGGGGCCCCCGGCGGGCATTGACGGCGCGGGCCCGCGGCTTTATGGGATGAACGGGAATGGGGTTCCCGATCCACCTTATCGACCGAGCGATGCAAGTCTATCCGTTTCGAGAAACCGACCGCGTGACGGACCGCACGGTGCTCACCATCGGCAACTTCGATGGGGTGCATCTGGGCCACCAGGCGCTGATCCGCAAGGTCGTGGAGGAGGCCCACGGCGGAAATTGCGCCAGCGCCATTCTGACCTTCGACCCGCACCCGCAGCAGGTGCTGAAATCCCGTGCGGTGCCCGTCCTGACCACGTTGCCCCTGCGGCTGCGCCTGTTCGAGGCGCTGGGCCTGGACGCCGCCTACATCATCCCGTTCACCCGCGAGCTGGCCGGGAAGAGCGCCGAGGAATTTCTCCGGGAATACCTGCTCGACCACTTCCGTGTGCAGCGCATGATTATCGGCTACGACTTCGCCTTCGGGCGGAACCGGGATGGCACGGCCCAGGCGCTGGAAGCGCTGAGCCGCCGGCACGGGTTCGACCTGGAAATCTTCCCCGCCGTGGTGCTGGGCGAGGACGTGGTGAGCAGCACCCGCATTCGCGAGGCACTGAGCGCCGCGGACTTCGCCCTTGCCGAACGGCTGCTGGGGCGCGCCTACAGCGTGCTGGCCGAGGTGGCGCGGGGCGACCGGCGGGGCCACGAGTTGGGCTTTCCGACCCTCAATCAGCCGGCCCGGGATCCGCTGCCCATCCCATTCGGCGTCTACGCTTCCCGGGCGGTGGTGGATGGCCGGGCGTACGACGGGGTCAGCAATTACGGCGTGCGCCCCAGTATCGGAAAACGCGATCCCCTGCTGGAGACCCACCTGTTCGATTTCTCCGGCGATCTGTACGGCCAACTGATCGAAGTGCGGCCCCTCGCCAAGCTGCGCGGCGAGCGAAAATTTCCCTCCCTGGAGGCCCTCAAGGCCCAGATCGCCGAGGATTGCGGACAGGCGCGGGACGTGCTGAAGAGAGTCCGCTGACGCGGACCGTTCGGGCGATCCAACTCCGGAGACGAGGTGCTCGCTCTCGTCTCCCGGCTCGGCAAAATTGACAACGCTGGGGCCGGTTGCTAGCCCTATGGAGGGGAACGGGAGGAACCCGCCCAAGGAGAGCTTGACGTTCGATGAAGGGCATCGTCCTTTCGGCGCGGGCGGGAGTCGGCCATATTATTTACACTCATTTGGAGGGTGATGCCATGAAGCGCGTACTTGGACTAGCCGCGATTTTAATGCTCGTCGGCGGAACGTTGGCGTTGGCCGGTAACGGCGCCGGTTGTGGCCTTGGACACACGCTGTTTGAGGGCCAAACGGGATTGTTCCCCAACATCCTGGCCCAGACCACCAACGCGACCTCTGGAAACAACACCTTCGGAATGACTTCCGGGACGTCAGGCTGCGATCAGGACGCGGTCGTGCTGGAGGAAGTGGAGCAGGAGATGTTCGCCACCGCGAACCTGGACAACCTGTCCCTCGATCTGGCGCGGGGCAGCGGCCAGTATCTGCAGTCGATGGCCGCATTGATGGGCTGCCAATCGGCCGCTTTCGCCGAATTCGCAACTTTGACCCAGGATAACTACGAGTCGCTGTTCCCAACCATGGACACCTCGGCGCCCGATATGCTCACG
>JAPUJL010000143.1 GCA_027296185.1 SAR324 cluster bacterium
GCCGGATCGAGGCTGAATTTGCGGTCGAGCCGGAGCGCGCCGATGGGCCGGGCGGCTATTGATTCGGGCCTGCCGGCCATGAATTCGAGTACCGCTGCGGGGCGCCGCGATCACCTACGCCACGAGGACCTATGGACAAGCTGCTCCGCGTCGACATGACGAACCGGACGGTGACGGACGAGCCGCTCCCCGAGGATTGGCGGCTGCTCGGCGGGCGGGCGCTGACGGCGAAGATCCTGCTCTCCGAGCTGGACCCCACCTGCGATCCCCTGGGCGCCGAGGCGAAGCTGATCTTCGCGCCGGGGTTTCTCAGCGGCTCCATGGCTCCCACCTCCGGCCGCATGTCCGTGGGGGCGAAGAGCCCGCTGACGGGGCGGATCAAGGAAGCCAACGCCGGTGGACAGCCCGGCCAGCACCTGATGCGGCTGGGCTACCGGGCGCTGATCGTCGAGGGCAAGCCCGCCGACGGGGAAGCGCGCTGGCTGCTGGAGATCGATTCGGAGGGGGTACGGCTGAAGGATGCCGCGGAGCTGAAGGGGATGCGCAACTACCCCGCCGCGGAGAAGCTCCACTCCTCCTACGACAAGCGCGCGTCGTTCATGCTCTGCGGCCCGGCGGGGGAGATGGGGCTGACCGGCGCCTCGGTCGCCCTGACCGACGTGGACAACCACTACCCCACCCGGCACGCCGCCCGCGGTGGGCTGGGGGCGGTGATGGGCAGCAAGGGGCTCAAGGCCATCGCCATCGATCCGGGCAAGACCCATTTCCGCAAGGCGGAGCGGGAGGCGGAGTTCAAGGAGCTGTTCCGCAACTTCTCCAAGGAATACCGCGCCGGGAAGCAGCCCCTGAAGAACGGTACCGCGGCGGTGGTGCCGGCGGCCCACATGATGTCCACCTTGCCCACGCGCAACCGGCGCATGATGCAGTTCGAGCATCACGATAAGCTGGACGGCGCGCACATCCTGGCGAACTACGAGACCCGCGGCGGCAAGCAGCACGGCTGCCTGTCCGGGTGCATCGTCCAGTGCTCGAACATCATCAACGACCCCGAGGGCCATTACATCACCTCGGCGTTGGAGTTCGAGACCCTGAGCCTGCTGGGCTCCAACTGCGAGATCGGCGACCTGGATCAGGTGGCGCGGCTGGATAGGCTCTGCGACGACCTGGGGCTGGACACCATCGAGACGGGCGGCGCGGTGGCGGTGGCGATGGATGCGGGCGCCCTGGAATTCGGGGACAGCGCCGCGGCGATCAAGTTGCTCGACGAGCAGTTGGATACCCCCTTGGGCCGCGCGGTGGGCAACGGCGTCGTCGCCACTTGCGAGATGCACGGCATCACCGACCGCATCCCGGCGGTGGGCGGGCAGGGGCTTCCCGCTTGGGAGCCGCGCTCGCTGCCGGCGACGGCGATCACGTACGCCACCAGCCCCATGGGCGCCGACCACACGGCGGGTCTGGTGATCCGCACCAAGAATCCCGATCTGGCCCAGGCCTCCCAGTTCGCCCAGGTGGTGAACATGGTGTGCGACTCGTCGGGGTTCTGCCAGTTCCAGTTGCCGCGGCTGGACGAAATCCGCGCCTTCCTCAACGCCCTCTTCGGCGCCGACCTGGACGGCGAGGAGATATACCGCTACGGGTTCGACGCCCTGCAGGACGAGTGGGAATTCAACCGCCGCGCGGGGTTCACCAACGCCGACAACGACCTGCCCGGGTGGATGCGCACCGAGCCGGTGCCGAGCAACGACGCGGTCTACGACGCCACTCCCGAAACCCTGGAGCGCGTCTACCAGGCCAATTACGACGAGTCGATCCTGCGCATGCGCTCCAGCGGCTGAGCCCCCTTCGGCCGCTCCACCGCGCGGGCTCGTGAATGCCGGCGATCGCCTAAAGACCGCGGGGGCCAGGGAGAGTTTGCCGCCCCGCGCGCCCCGCTCCGCTGCCGGGAACGCCCGCCGCAGCCCGTTACGGTCCGCTGCGGGCGCTGTTATCCTACACCCTCAACGGCCCATTCCTTCAGATCCATGAGCGACGCCACCCTCACCCGCCGCTTCGAGCGGGAGTTCGAGCTGAAGTACGGCTGCAACCCGCACCAATCGCCCGCCGCGGTGTACCGCAGGGAAGGCGGGCGGCTGCCCTTCCGGGTGCTCAACGGCACCCCCGGCTACATCAATTTGCTCGACGCCCTCAACGCCTGGCAACTGGTGCTCGAATTGCGGGAGGCCCTGGGCCTGCCCGCCGCGGCCTCGTTCAAGCACGTCAGCCCGGCGGGAGCCGCGGTGGCGGTGCCCCTCTCGCCGGCCCTGTGCGCGGCCTACGAGGTGGAGGGACAAGACCTGAGTCCCCAGGCCCTGGCCTATCTGCGGGCGCGGCAGGCGGATCCCAAGTCTTCCTTCGGCGACTTCGCGGCCATGAGCGACCCCATCGACGAGTCGACCGCCACGATGCTCAAGAACGAGGTCAGCGACGGGTTGATCGCGCCCGGCTTCGAGGCTGGGGCCCTGGATATTCTCAAAGCCAAGAAGGGCGGCAGGTACATCGTGCTCGAGGGCGATCCGGCCTACCGGCCGCCGGAGGTGGAGGTGAAGGAAGTCTTCGGGGTGGCGCTCTCCCAGCAGCGCAACGACGCCCGCATCGACCCCCAGCAACTCGGCACGCCCGTCACCGAACGCACCGGCCTGCCCCCCGAGGCGGCGCGGGACCTGGCGCTGGCGGCGATCGCGATGAAGTACACCCAGTCCAATTCGGTGGGCTACGCCCTGGACGGACAAATGATCGGCGTGGGCGCGGGGCAGCAGAGCCGGGTGGACTGCACCCGCCTCGCCGGCGCCAAGGCCGAGGTCTGGTATCTGCGCCAGCACCCGGCGGTGATCGGCCTGCCATTCCACGAGGGGGTGACGCGTACGGAGCGCAACAACGGCCGCGTCGCCTACATCGAGGGGGACATGACGCCCCAGGAGCGCACCGCATGGGAGGGCCTCTTCCAGCAGCCGCCCCCACCCCTCGGCGAAACCGAGAAGGCCGAGTGGCTGGCCGGGCTGACCGGCGTAAGCCTCGCCTCCGACGCCTTCTTCCCTTTCCGCGATAGTATTGACCAGGCCGCCAGGCGGGGCGTAAGTTATGTGTGGCAGCCCGGCGGCAGCGTCTCGGACCAAAACGTCATCGACGCCTGCAACGAGTACGGCATGGCCATGGTCTGCTCGGGGGTGCGGCTGTTCCACCACTAAGCGAGCCGCTCGGCACGCCACCGAGCCCAGGGTGGCGCGGGCGCTTGCTCTCAATAAATTTCAGTCCGGCGATGACCGAGCCCACCGAAAAGCCCATCCACCAGACGGTGCCGCGGGAGATCGTCGTCACCAACAGCACGCTGGAGTACGGCAACATCGAGGCGTGGACCAACATCATCGCCAGCTATCGGCAGCAACACCCCGGCCACGAAGTGGTGATC
>JAPUJL010000144.1 GCA_027296185.1 SAR324 cluster bacterium
ACCGGCCCCGGCCGTGGGCGCTGCGCTGGGCGGCGTGGCTCGCCGCTTTTCTGCTCCTGCCCGGCCTCGCGGCGGCAGTGGAGTGGTCGATCCCGCCCGGCATCAACGTCGGTGCCCAGGAAGAGGCGCTGAAGGCCCGCGTCACCCGGCAGGCCCGGGGTATGGTGGGCGATGCGTTGATCGAGGTGATCGTCCACGTGGGCTATGCGCGGCTGGACGGCGAGGAAATGCCCGCGGCCCCGGACCGAGTCAAGCTCCCTGGGTTCAACAATTATATCGTCTCATCCCAGCGGCGCAGCCCGGAAATCGTCTCGGAATTCGCCCGGGTGCGCCAGGTGTTCGTCATCGTGTCGGATCAGATTCGCGTCCGCCCGGAATCCCTGGCCCGGGACCTGGCCCGGCAGTCGGGCCTCGATCCCGCCCAGGGCGATTCGCTGCGGGTGATCCCCGTGACTCTGCCGGAGCGGGAAGTGGCCGGGCCGCCGGAACCGCCGCTGCCGGGGGTGACCCAGAAGCCGGAGAACGGGGAAGCGCAGCCGCCGGCCGAGGAGGTCGAGCTCCGTAAGGAGCAGGCCGCCGTCAAGCCCCTGGCATTGGCCGAGCCCAAAAGCACGGCGTTCCTGATGCAGGCCCGCCGCCGTTACTTCGCGGGGGATTTCCAGGGCGCCCTGGAGCAAATCCTCCAGGCGGTGACGGTGAACCCCAACAGCGCGGAAGCCTACTCGATGCTGGGGTCGCTTTACTACGCGATGAACTGGAGGAGTCTCGCCATCAAGTACTGGGAGCGTTCGTTGGAAATCGACCCGTCGAACCGGGAAATCGAAAATCTCGTCACCCAAATGCGGGTGCGGGGCAGGTAAGGAAGGAACCGATCGCGTCATGAAGGGATTCATGAAACTACCGAAGCTTCTGGCGGCCGTGGCCTTCGCCGCGTTGGCCGCGGGTACCGCCCCGCCGGCCCTGGCTCAAGTGCCCGGCGGTCAGCTGGTCGATTCGTTGGAGTCCCACCGCGCCAGCATCGAGCGGGTACTCGAGGAGCGCCTGTCGAACCTGATCGCGAGTAAGAACTACGTGCTTCGGGTCAACGTGACCGGGGAGCCGGTGGTGCAACCGGCGACCGTGCAGCCCGGGCGGGTTCCCGACCTGCCGGGTTTTCGCCAGACTCCGATCGAGGGCGCTCCGCCCCGGGGGCGGTTCCGCGTGACGGCGGTCACCGTGCGCATCCTGATCAACGAGGAGCTGCCGCCGGCGGACCTGAGCTACATCCGCTCCCTGGTGCCGATCGTCGCGGACTTCGATCCGGAGCGCGGCGACCTGCTGGAGATCGAGGTGGTCTCTCCGGAAGGGTTGGTCGTTCCCACGGAAGAAGCGGTCGAGGAAGCCCTCGGGGAACCCGGAGCCCCCTTTGCGGAGACGCTGGAGGAAGAGATCGCCGGGTTCACCCTGCAGGATTGGATCCTGATCGGGTTGATGGCCCTGGCGCTGCTGCTCCTGTTGATCGTGCTCGTGCGGGTGATGCGATCTTCCAAGCAACCGCCGGTTCCCGCGCAGCCCCCGGCCCAGGCTCCACCGACGGCCCCGAAGGCACCGGAGGAGCTGAGCGCGGCGGAAAAGGCCGAGCTGGAAGCCCAGGCGCTGGAGCGGGAGTTGGAGGAAGTGCGCAAGGACGTCGTCAAGCGCATGGTGGCACGCCCGGACCTGGCCCGGGAGCTGATCGGCAGCTGGCAGGGTCAGGCGAAGAACCTGATCGCCATGGTGCAGGCCTTCGGCCCCACGGTGGCCCGGCAGACGATGATGACCCACATGGACGCCGCCGGGTACCAGACCCTCGAGGAAGCGGTGCGGTCGGAAAAGCCCGCGGATACGACCGGCCTGATCGGCATTCTGCGGGAGGCCAATCTGATTCTGATCACCCAGGAGTTGGCCCAGCCCGAGGATATTCGCCCCGACCCCTTCACATTCCTTGGCGGGATGTCCCGCGGTCAGATCGGCCACCTCATCAAGGACGAGCCGGTGAAGATCAAGGCAATCGTGCTGAGCCGGATCTCACCGGAGCACACGGCCCACATCCTGGAGAGCATGCCCCAGGAAATGCAGCTCGAGGTGGCCGTGCAGATCGGCAACTTCCAGAATTTTCCGCTGGACGCCGTGTCCGATATCGCCCGTAACCTGGCCGTCAAGTCGAGGAGCGTGCCGGACGAAAAGACGGTGGACATCGAGGGACCCAAGACCCTCGTGAACCTGATGACCCGCTCGTCCACCGAGACGATCCGTTACCTGCTGGACGCGATGAAGGGCAAGGACCCCAGCCTGTCCGAGGAGGTCGAGCGGCGCTTCTTCCTGTTCGATTCGATCCCCTTGGTTCCGGACGAAATCCTGCCCCAGGTGGTGCGCCGCATGCAAAGCGACCGGGTGGTGCAGGCCATCCAGGGCGCCGACCCCGACCTGCAGCGCAAGGTGATCATGGCCTTCCCAGAACAGGCCCGCACCGGTATGGTGACCACGTTGCATGCCGCCAAATACGATGCCCAGACCGTCATGGAGGCGCGGCAGGAAGTCGTCACCCGAATGCAACAGCTTGCCGAGGAGGGAAGGGTCGACCTCAAGCAAATCAGCGATGCGTGGCAGGCGCAGGCCCAAGCCTCGTAATTCCTTCCTATTGCTGGTGCTCGCGCTGCTGGCCGCGCTGAACGCGCAGCCGGCGGCGGCCAAGGAGCTCCGGCGCTCCATGAGCGCAATCCGTCCGTTGTTGATGGGCGACGCCCAGGTCGCCGTCGGCGACGAGCGCTCGGTGATGTTCTACAACCCGGCCGGACTGGCGTGGATGGAGGAGGCGTCCTACGATCTGTTCCTGCCCCAGTTCGCCTTCAACGACCCGGTGCGGGTCGCCCTGGTCGACCCCGATCGGTTCAGCGAAGAGATCGACGAAGTCAGCGAGGAACTGGAAAACGAGGAGTTCGACACCCTCCTCGGGCGGCAATTCTTCACCAATATCAATATCCGCGTACCTATGGTGATCCTCCCGGAAAAGGGGATCAGCCTGGGACTGGGCATCGACGCCCTGGCCAACCTGCAAATACTGGAGAACCGGGTCGTCCCGTTGATCCGGGTCGAATTTTTCCTGGATGTCGTGGGGGTCTTCGGGGGTTTCGGAAAGTTCGGCGAGGACCTGGCCTTCGGCTACAACCTCAAGGTGATCAACCGCCGCGGCGTGGACCGCACCTACAC
>JAPUJL010000145.1 GCA_027296185.1 SAR324 cluster bacterium
GTCGTCGGGAAATTTCCCCGCCGCTTGAACACCTCCGATGCCACTGCCGGGTACTTGGCGGACGAGTTGCAATTCGTGCTTTTCAACAACGCCGGTGCGGTGGATTCCGCACGAGAGTGGGCGGGGACATTCACTTTGCCTTCGCGGCTACTCAATCCGGATCACGTGGGGATCAATTGCGGGGCCGTTTTGGCAGTGGACGCCTTCACGACTTGCATGGGCGGCCCGATGATATTGGCCTCCGCCGTGACGGCACGCACGGAATCCGATTTGACCACCCTGATCGGGTGCGACGGAGCTTGCGGCAACTGGTCGATCTTGAATGCCAACGGTAACGTCCTGACCGACGAATATGGCGCACAGGGGGACGACGCCAAGACCGATCTGGCCGGGGTGCTGCACCAGCTTTACCCGGTCGACAATACCGATCCCTTGCCAGGCACCTCCGGCGTCCACTGCGTGGCCGGTGACGGCTGGGTGCACGCGCGAGAGTACGACTTTTACCTGCGGAGCTTCGGCCAATAATGATCGACACGACCTCCAGACTTCGAACGGCGGCCGCCTGGAGCGCGGCCACCCTCACCGCGTTGGCGCTGCTGCTGCTGGCCGCCGCGCCGGCTCTGGGCCAGCCCATCCGCCGGATCGCGCAAAACCCCCGCGGCCTGGCCCTGGGCGGGACGGGCATGTCCTACGCCGACGACGAGATGGGGCTCTACTACAATCCCGCGGGCCTGGCGGCCGCCTCGGATACCTTCTGGTTCGAGCTGCTGCCCCTGGCCCTGGAGGCCTCCCCCGACGGGCAGGAGTTCATCCAGGACAAGTTGAACAGTCAGGACAGCGATCTGGGCACCCTGACCGGCGTGGCCGACCTGATCCAGCAAAACATCGGCAAGGACATTCACTTTCGGGCGCTGGTCTATCCAACGGCCGTCATCGGCTTCGGCGACGGGGTCACCCTCGGCTTCGGCGGCTATTGGGAGGCGGAGGTCGACCTCCTGTTCCGCAACCTGGCGACGCCGGAGGCGGATGCGTTCTTCCGCAAGGACACCGGCATGGCCGGGGCCCTGTCCTTCCCCCTCGGGGACGGGAAGTTCGTGATGGGCCTGGGCGTGCGCACCATCGACCGCACCATCGGCGAGGGCGTCATCAGCAGCGCCGACCTGGCCATCGCCGCGGCCAACAACGAGTTGGATCTGGAGCAGACCCTGAACGTCCAGGAAGGCACGGGCACCGGCTACGACCTGGGGATGATCATGCGGCTGGAGGCTTTCCCCTCCCTGCGCAGCCAGCTCGCGCTGGTGGTGCAGAACGTCGGCGGCGTCGACCTGGGCAAGGCGGGGGAGATCGAGCAGGAGATCGGCATCGGCTGGGCGGCCCGGCCCCAGTTTTCCTCGCTGGTGAACGGCCTCATCGCCATCGAATACCGCGATGTGGCCAAGGCGCTGACCGACGACAGCAGCGACGACAAGCGCACCCACATCGGACTGGAGGTGGGGATCATTCCCCTGGACAACTCCACCAATCTCGTCACCTTGCGCACGGGCTTCGGCTCCGGCCTGTTCTCCTGGGGGTTCGAGCTGGCCTTCTGGCACAGCTTCAGCATCCAGTTCGTCTCCTATGGCCAGGAGTACGGCGAGGTGGCCGGCGACGATCCCCGCGACCGCCGCATCCTGCAGATCAACTTCCTCGGCTTCTAGCGCGGTTCGGCTCTTTCGGGGTGGGCAGAGCGATTCGCCGTGCGAAACGGCTCCTCAAGCCGTGCCTGACCGCCTCGGCTGGACTCCAAGCTGCTTCGCATTGCCCCGGGGCGGTGTCCCGGCTATGCTGCCCGTGGTGCCCGGCGCCCCCGGCGGGCGGTTGGGTTGAACTGCTCCGGCTATCCCTCGTTCCGCGCACCTCCGCGCTTCTCACGTGTTAATCGGCGATCTGCTGCAACGGCGGGCCCGCATCTCGCCCGAGACGGTCTATTGGGAAGGAGCGGCCGGGCGCTGCACCTATGCCCAACTGAACGGAGCGGTGAACCGCCTGGCCCATGCTCTCCGCGCGGAGGGATGGGTACCCGGAACGATCGTGGGAATTCACGCCGATGGGGGACTGCCCTATGCCGTGGTGCACTTCGCGGCGGCCAAGGCGGGACTGGTGCTGGCCCACCTCAACCCGCGCTATACCCCCACCGAGCTGGCCTGGGCGGTCAACCACTGCGGTTGCCGGGCGCTCTTCTTCGGCGGCAACCCGATGGCCAGCGCCGCCGAAGCCCGCGCCGAGTCGCCGGGCGTGAAGCACTGGATCGCGCTGGACGGCGATGACTTGCCCGATTGGGCCGTGGCGCTGGAAGGCTGGAGCGCCGGCCGGCCGGAAAGCGACCCGGCGCCACCGGACTGGGTGAAAGAGTCGTCGCCCTTCCAGTTGCTCTACACCAGCGGCACCACCGGCTATCCCAAGGGCGCGCTGATCAGCCACCGGAGCAAGCTGCAGCTGGGGACGAACCATGGGCTGAACCTGGGCTTGCGCCCCGGCGACCGGGTGCTGAGCAGCCTGCCCATGCACCACCACTACGCCCAGTGGCTGTGCCTCACCGCCGTTCCGGTGGTGGGCGCCACGGTGGTGCACCATCCTCGCTTCGATGTGGCCGCCACCTGGAAGGCCCTGGCCCACGACGGAATCACCCACCTGCCCGGCGTCCCCACCACCCTCACCCGCCTGCTCGCGGGGCTTCCCGCAGCTGCGGGGTCCGCCCCGCCGGCCCCGGCGCTGCGGCACGTGGTCTACGGCGGGGCGCCGGTGCAGCCCGCGCTGATCCCACGGCTGCGGGCGGCGTTTCCCGGGGCGCAGCTGCTGCAGGGCTTCGGACAGACCGAGACGGGCTCCTGCCTCGTGCTCCACGACGCCGACCATGAGCATCGCCCGGACAGCCTGGGCCGGCCGGACATCTTCAGCGAAATCCGCCTACTGGACGAGGAGGGCCGCGAAGTGCCCCTGGGCGAGGTGGGCGAAATCGTGGCCCGCACCCCCTACCTGATGAACGGGTACTACGGAAATCCCGAGGCGACGGCGGAATACTTCCACTTCGGCGAAGACCGGGGCCGCACCGGCGACTTGGCCTGGCAGGACGAGGAAGGCTACTTCTTCCTGGCCGGGCGCAAGCAGGAACTCATCGTCACAGGCGGCGTAAACGTCTATCCCGCCGAAGTGGAGCGGGTGCTGCTGGCCCACCCCGCCGTGCGCGAGGCCGCCGTCTACGGTACCCCCCACCCCGACTGGGGCGAAGCTGTCACCGCCGCGGTGATTCTCCACGGCAGCGCTGCGGACGCCGTGCTCTCAACCCAAACTGGCGCCCCGTCCGCCGAGTCCGATTCAGGTGATCCGGGCGCCCCCGGCGCCTCCAGCGGCACTGCCGTTCCCGGCGAGTCTGAGCTGGCCGCCCACTGCCGCCAGTCC
>JAPUJL010000146.1 GCA_027296185.1 SAR324 cluster bacterium
CCCGGCATCCCGGTCAAGACCGGCCGCAGCGGTGCGTCCGTGCTGGCCGAGTAGGCCCAGCGTGTCCGGCTCGCCCCGCGGCATCATCAAGCCCCCGCCCGTCTAATCGCCCGTTCCTACCAGCAGTTGATGTTTGCGGAAAACGAGCGCACGCCCGAATGGAAATTCGCGGAAATTCGAGCGAATGCCCGAATTTCGTCCAGGGGCGGCTTTGCGCCCCACTTCTCATTTCTAAAATCGAAAAAACACTGAAAATCGCGAAGGTCGGGGGAGTGTGCGTTTTCCCGCAAAATTCCTGCAGAATCGTACCGATTCGGCGCTTTCCCGCAGGTTCCCGCAAAAAGAAAGGGCGCTAGGGAAACCCTAACGCCCTGATATGACATGGAGACGAAGGGGATCGAACCCTCGACCTCGGCATTGCGAACGCCGCGCTCTCCCATCTGAGCTACGTCCCCGTAGGCCCTCAAGTTAGCAAATCGCCCGCGATTGGCAACGGCAAAGGGGCCTAGCCCTTGCGTTTGGGCGGGAAGGCGATGGCCTCGACCGGCTGGAGGGTGGCCAGGCCCCCGCCGCCCGAGCGCTCGAGGAGCTCCTCGAGAACGGGCAGGAAGGCCTCGATCTTCTCGGGGCGGTCGACGATGTCGATCACCAACGGCAGCGCCTCGCTCAACCGCAACACCTCGGCCGTGTGCACCACGTGGGCGCTCCCGAAGGATTCGACGCCGCGCAGCACCGTGGCGCCCGCCAAGCTTGAGCGGTTGGCCGTTTGGACGATGGCCTCGAACAGGGGGGTGCCGTCGACCTTGTCCAATTCGCCGAGGTAGATGCGCAGCAGCGTGCGGGTTTCTCGTTGCGCCATGGGCTTCGTGCGCCGGCCAGCACCGGGCCGGCACCGGGACGGGTCAGAGCAGCTTCGCCGCGGACAGGCCGAGAAAGGTGGCCGCCAAGCAAAGCAGGACGTTGAGCAGGACGTTCCCCGCCGCCAGGGCCCATTGGGCGTCGTGCAGAAGCGCCAGAGTCTCGTGAGAGAACGTGGAGAAGGTCGTGAGCCCCCCGCAAAAGCCCGTCGTCAGCAACAGCCGCCATTCGGGCGAAACGAGGAAGCGGTCGGTGGTGAGCTCCCAGACGAAGCCGATGATAAGGGAGCCCACGACGTTCACGGCGAGGGTGCCCAGGGGGAAAAAGGATCCGCTCCAGCTTTGCACCCAGCCCGAGGCCAGATAGCGGCTTGCGGCACCCACGGCCCCGCCCAACGTAACGAACAGAAGCGCCATCACTCAATCTACCCGGATTTCCGTTTGCAACGCCATCCGCCCGCTCCTATACTGAAAGGCTGGCCTCGGCACAAGAGCCCGGTGCCAGCCGACCGTTTCGCCACGCTCCATCCGCGGGCCCCTTGTACGCCTCAGCATCGCCGCTTTCGGCCATTTGCCCCCCCCCCCCCCCCGGGGCCCCCCCCAGCCCCCCCCCCCCCCCCCCCCAATAGCGCCCGGCCCCCGGCCCGATTCGCGCCGTCCCTCGAGCCGTCGGAGCGGGCGGTCATCGAGGAAGAGCTGCACATCCTGGAGACCGTCCGAGCGCACCTGGCGAGCCTGTTGCCGGAGGGCACCCGCACCCACTACACCCCCGAGATGTTGGAGTTGCGCGACGCCCTGGGCGAGGCGCACACCGAGGACGTTCCACAGCTGATCGCGCTAATGGAAAGCTTGGCCATGCTGGCCACCCATCACGAGGCCAATCGGTCCGCGTCGCCTGTGCGCCCCGCTTCCCCGTACTTCGGTCACATCCGCATCGAACAGGAGGACAAGGTGCGGGACGTGTTGATCGGCAGCACCAGTGTGCTGGGGGGCAAGCTGAAGTATCCGATCGTCGATTGGCGGCAATCGCCCATCAGCAAGCTCTACTACAGCTACCGGGAAGGCGAGGGCTATGAGGAGGAGCTGGGCGGCAAGCCGGTGAGCGGAGAGATCCTGACCCACCGCTCGGTGACCATCCGCCACGGCGAACTGATGGGCATCCGTTGGGCCGGCGGCGAGTTGGCCTGCGACGGCGGCACCTGGCGGAAAACCACCTATGCGCCCCCGGTGCTGCACGGTGGAGAGGGCCGCGCCGTGCGCGCCGAAACGGTGGAGGCGCTGCACCTGGGCGTGGGGGAGGCGAAGGACCGGCGATTGTCGGAGATCACCGCGCTGATCGATCCGGCGCAGTTCGAGGTGATCACACGGCCCGATTCGGGCATCGTGGTGGTCGATGGGGGCGCCGGCTCGGGCAAGACCACGATTGCGCTCCACCGCATGGCCTATCTGGCCGCCCGGAATCCGTTGCGCTTCCGGCCCGAGGCCATGTTGGCCGTGGTCTTCAATCGGGCCTTGGCGCGTTACATCTCGCGGCTGATGCCGGCGCTGGGGGTGGAAGGCGTGCGGATCGAGGTATTCGAGGAGTTGGCCGCGCGGTTGCGCCAGCGGCACTATTCGGCGTTCGTGGTTGGGTACTGCGAGTCCACGCCCTACACCGTGATCCGCTTCAAGCAGCATCCCGCGGCGCTGGCCCTGCTGGAGGAAACGGCCCAGGCGCTGGAGGCGGAAATCCGCACCGAAGTGACCGCCGCGGTGGAGGGCACCGATTCGGCGGAGCGGGTGCGGACAGCCTGGGAGGAGCTGGGCGGGCTGCCCCTCGCCGTGCGGGTGGAGCGCATGGTGCGCTGGGCCGCGGGCACGGCGCCGCTGCCGGGCGTGGGAGCCTTCGGCAAGGACTGGGTGGCCCAGCGCCGGGTGGCCCACGTGCTCAGCGAGTACCTGCCCGATCCCAACCGTCCCGCCACGATTCCGCTGGCCGTGTGGGAGGAGGCCTTCCTGAACCGCGGCCGCATCGAGGAGGCCGCCCGGCGCCATGCGCCCGGCGAGTTCTCCGCCGGGCAAATCGAGGAGATCGCCACGTGGGGGCTGCGCGGGTACCAGCAACGGGAAACCTATCGCGAGTGGCAGGAGGAGCGCCGGGAAGGCGCCGATGGAAGCGGAGAGAGCGAGGCCGAGGAGAAGCCCCTGCCCCCCGAGCTGGACCGCGAGGACGACACGCTGCTCCTGACCCTCTACCGTCAGCTGGTGGGGCCGCTGCGCTCCCGCCGCCAGCGGCCGTTGCGGTACGGCCACCTGACCGTGGACGAGGCGCAGGATTTCGGGCCGCTGGACCTGGACTGGCTCATCTCGCTGGCGGAAGAGCCCCGCTCGGTGACTCTGGCCGGCGACACGGCCCAGCGCATGATCCTGCACAATGCCTTCGACACCTGGGAGGACGTGCTGGCTTCGCTTGGCCTGGAGGGGACGGCCGTCTCGCCGCTGGCCGTGGGTTACCGCTCCACGGCGGAGATCATGGAATTCGCAAACCACGTGCTGGGCCCACTGCAGCCCGACCGGGCCTGGAGCGCCACCCGCCGGGGGGTGCCGGTGGAGCTTTTGAGCTTCACCGACGCGGGTCAGGCGGTGGGCGTCCTGGGCGACGCGCTGCACGAGTTGCTGCGGCAGGAACCCCATGCCTACGTGGCACTGATCGCCCGCCACACCGAGCAGGCGCAGGTGATCTACGAGGGGTTGGCGCGGAGTGAGGTGCCCTCGCTGCGGCGCGTGGCGGATCAGGACTTCGCCTTTCAGCCGGGCATCGAGGTGACCGACGTCTCCCAGGTGAAGGGGCTGGAGTTCGACTACGTGGTATTGCTGGACGTGGACGCCGCCACCTATCCCGACGACACAGCCTCGCGCTACGCCCTGCACATCGCCGCGACCCGGGCCGCCCACCAGTTGTGGCTGATCGCCTGCGGCGAGCCCTCGCCGCTGCTGCCCCCGGCGCTGATCACCGGCCTGGATTGAACTCGACTCAGGCCGGCGCCTGCCTCGATCGCGATTTCGGAATCCGCTGGGATGCCGCCGTTTCGCACGGTCCCGCTGTTTCGTACGGGGTCACCGGTGAGGGGCGGACTAAAGGCCGTAGGCTGCGGTGTAACTGGGGCGGGCCTTGCACCGTTCCCACCAGGCGTGCACCCGCGGGTATGATTCCGGAATGGCGATGTGCCACTGTTCCAGGTAGGCGAAATTGGGGATGAAGGCGGCGTCGGCGATGGAAAAGCCGCCGCACAGGTATTCCCGCCCTTCCGCTGCCGCCTCCAGCCGGGCCATGTCCTCGAACACGGCCGCCTTAGCCGATTCCACGACGGACGCGTCGCGCTTGCCGGGCGGCGTATCCCGCAACTGACGAAGCAACGGAAAGAAATCGGAATGGAAGTGGTTGTCCCGGAAGTCCTCCAGCATGCGCAGGCGCGCCCGCTCCCGGGGATCGGGCGGAAGCAGCGGCACCTCCGGGTACCGCTCCTCGAGATACTCGTTGATCGTCGTCGAATCGTAGATGGCGAAGCCGTCCTCGACAATGGCGGGCACCTTGCCGTAGGGGTGGATCGCCAGGTATACAGGGGCCTTGTGATCCCGCGCATGGCGGACATCGAAGACCACCTCCTCGTAGGGGAGGCCCTTCTCGGCCAGTACCAGCCGCACCTTCCAGGAATGGGTGGAGACGGGGTCGTGGTAGAGAGTCAGCATATTGAGCGCGCTCCTGTCGCTGAGGGGGCCATGGGGCGGGGCGCCTTGCCGGGAAATCCATCCGGCCACGGCAGGCCCGGTCATGGAGGAGAGTCCCGCAACCCGGACGCGCCGGAGGGCCGTCGCAACCGCTACAGCCGGAAACTGTCCCGCCGGATCGGCCACCGCGCTGTGCACTGGGCTCTGGGCGCCGGCAGCAAAAGGGGAGACCGCATGAAACCCGTTCCCACCTACCGCGACCTGGAGCGGCCCGACGACACGGGGCTTCCCCTCGCCTGGGGCATCTGGGGGCCCGATGATCAACTGGGCACCCTCAATAACATCACCGAGGCGAAGGTCCGCGAGGCTGCCCGACTTGTCAAGCGGGGGGTGCGCTTCAACCTGGATCTGCCCCTGCACGTGCCCTACGGCGAGGTGAAGGAGAACGCCCACGTGAAGCGCCGGGCGCCGGTGCAGACGCTGCTGGTGCGGGACCGGGAGCACCTGCTGGTGCGGGACGACAAATTGGACGAGTTCTATTTGCAATGCTCTTCCCAATGGGACGGCCTGACCCACATGGGCGATCCGCGCCACGGCTTCTACAACGGGGTGAGCGCCGAGCAGGTCACGCAACGGGAAGGCACGCGCAACGGCATCGAGCATTTAGCGGAGTTCGGCGTGGTGAGCCGGGGCGTGCTGGCGGACATTCCCCGTTACTACGCGCGCAAGGGTCGGGACTGGGACATCATGGCCCAGCAGGTGGTGACCGCCGAGGATCTGGCCGCCTGCCTGGCCGATCAGCAATCCGAGCTGGAACCGGGCGACGTGCTGATGGTGCGGCTGGGCTGGGTGGAAGCTTTCCGCGCCGCCCCGGATGTCGAGGCGCGGGATGCCCTGCTGCGCCCCTGGAAGTTCTCCGGGCTCTCGGGCCAGGAGGATATGTGGGAGTTCCTGTGGGACCGGCGCGTGGCCGCGCTCGCCAGCGACTCGGTGACCGTGGAGGTCTGGCCCATCGATCCCCCGCGCCCCAGCCTGCACCTGTCCATCGCCCGGCTGGGCCTGACCCTCGGCGAGATGTTCGATTTCGAGGCCCTGGCCGCGGATTGCGCGGAGCAGGGAGACTACCGCGCCATGTTCACCTCCAGCCCACTCAACGTGCGGGGCGGGGTGGGATCGCCGCCCAATGCCATGGCGATCAGATAGAGACTCGCCGGACAGGAGCCGGGTGGATCGAGCGGTGTCGCGATCGGGCCCGCGGCCAGCGATCCGCCGGCCGCGGGCTTCCGAAGGCCGACTCCGAAGGTTGGATTGGGCAAGGAGGAGAAACCTCAGGCCGGCGAACAGGAAAAAAGGAGGAAAACCTGTCCGCGGGGGACCGGCCTGAGGTTTCTTGAATTTCTGGCCGCGGCAACCGGCGGGGCACGGCCGCATTGCCTGCGCCTGCGGAGTCCCCTGGTCCGCCGGCCCGTATCGAGTCCGGGGCGGGCATTCCCTCCGGCGAGAGACCGAAGGGAAGGGGGAACCTCAGACCGGCGAACAGGAAAAAAGGAGGAGAAAAACCCTGTCCGTGGGGACCGGCCTGAGGCTGCACCTGCATCTGCCGTGGCCGTTGGGCGCCTCAGCCCGCACGGCGGTCGATTCTAGCCGAGCCGGCCCAGTTCGATCTCCGTGTTGCTCCATTTGCGCCCCACGACGGCTATCGACACCGCCTTTTGCTCGGGGAGCTTGTGGATTTCACCGCCGGATTGGAGGTACTTGGCGATCGCTTGCCGCAGTTCCTCTTGGCCGATCGGGGAATTTCTTTTCATAACCGCCTCGTCGCGCAGGGGGCGCTTTCCCACGCCGACTCGCGATAGAGCAGGATTCTTATTCCGCTGCTACTTTAGCAGTACGTCTTTGTTCATTTAGAGGTTCGCTGTCTGGGTCCGGTTCAATTCGGTCCATTGGGCCGGGGAGCCTTCCCGCGGGTCGGATCTTGGAGCCGTTAACCATTTTTTGAAGTATCCCACGGGCCTGCAGAGACCACCGTAACGGGCGCTACGCAGTCCAGGCGGGGCGCTTCCCGGCGGTG
>JAPUJL010000147.1 GCA_027296185.1 SAR324 cluster bacterium
ATCAGGACGTAGGATTCCACTTTGCCCGATCACCCAGGCCGTCCTGGAGGAGGCTGTCCAGGATTGACGAGCCCCGGTGTGCCCTTACAGGGCTTTCGGAATCTTGAAGGGGTACGCCACCCCACTGTGCCGGACGCGGCGGACGGCTATTTCCTCTTCTTCCAAAGATCACCGATGGATTTCAGGCTCAGCGGGGCCTTGGAGGCGGCCCGTATGTTTTCCTCGTGAATGCGGATGTAAACTTCTTCCCGGTGAATGGCGTATTTCTTGGGTGCCTCGATGCCGAGGCGAACCTGTTTTCCCTTGATCTCGAGCACCTGTATCTTGATGTCGTCTCCGATGATGATGATTTCGCCCACTTTCCTGGTCAGAACCAGCGCCATCGTGCCTCCATCTTTCTGCCTTTGATTAGCGGCTACCGCCCCCCAGCGGATCCCATCTTCGGCGCCGGGCCGAACCGTAAATCTCCCTTCAGGGTTCAATGCGGTGTGCAGTAGACTTGGGCCATGTCCTTTGAGACACAAATCGCGGGGAACCTGCTCCCCCCCGAATCGATGAAGCAAGCCCCCTTCTGGGGGGAGACCCGGATCCATCTGGCCCGTGAGGGCCGCCGGAGGCCCGGCCCAGGGTTTACGCCGGACGCATTTCCGCCGGCGTTACGCCGCCCGGGTGGTAGGCCCGGTAGATCGACTCGGCCACGCTGACCGGGAGCCCCGGCACATCCTTCAGGGCGTCAAGTTCCGCCTCCCGCACGGACTTCAGGCTGCCGAAGCGACGCAGCAAATCCTTGGTGCGGCGGGCGCCGACACCGGGCAGCTCCTCCAGGGAGGAGCGAAGGGTCTTCCGGCTCCGCAGGCTGCGGTGGTAGGCGATGGCGAACCGGTGGGACTCGTCGCGGATGCGTTGCAGGAAGTGGAGCGTCGCCGAGTTGCGCTCCAGCCGCACCTCGTTTTTCAGTTGGGGCTTGACGACGTATTCGAAGTCGACCCGCCGCTCCCGGCCGCGCCCCCGGCTGCGCCGGCGCTCCGAGCGGCCCTTGGCCAACCCGATCAGGTCCACCTGGGTGAGGGAGATGCCCAGCTCGTGGAGCACGCTGGCGGCAATGTTCACCTGCCCCTTGCCCCCATCGATCAGGATCAGGTCCGGCAGCGGCTGCTCGCCCGTCACCGCCTTGCGGTAGCGGCGGGTGAGCACCTCCTCCATGGCGCGGAAATCGTCGGGACCGGAGACCGAGCGGATCTCGAATTTGCGGTAGTCGTCCTTGTGAGGCCGGTTGCGCTCCCACACCACCATCGAGGCTACGGTATACGCCCCGGAGATGTTCGAGATATCGAAGGCCTCCACCCGCTGGGGCTCCCGCCGCAGGCGCAGCTTGCGCCGCACCTCGCGCAGCACCACCTCGTCGCTGACCCGGTGGGCCATCCGCTCCTTGAGCGCCATGCGCGCGTTCTCGCCGGCCATGTCGCACAGCTTCCGCTTTTCTCCCTTGTGCGGCACGGCGATGCGCACCCGGCTGCCTTTGTTGTCGGAGAGGAATCCGGCCAGCACCTCCTGATCCTCGTAACCGCAGGGGATGAGAATCTCCTTGGGCGGCAGCGCCGAGGGGCGGGTATACAGCCGGCTCAGGACGCTCTTCACCACGTGGCCGTCCTCGATGCCCTCGGTGCCCTCCAGAAACAGGCAGTCGGAGCCGATCAGGCGCCCGGCGCGGATGAAGAGTACCTCCACCGCCGCGAAGTGAGATTCCCGGTACAACCCGAAGACATCCTGGTCCGCCTTCAGATCGGGAATCAACACCCGCTGCTTTTCCATGGTGCGGAGCACGGCGCGGATGCCGTCCCGCAGCCGGGCCGCGTCCTCGTAGCGCTGGGCCTGGGCGTGCTCGCGCATTTCCCGCTCGAAGCGGGCGATCAGCTCCTTGTGGCGGCCCATGAGGAACAGCCGCACCTGACCGACCACCTGACGGTATTCCGCCTCGGCAACGGTGCCCCGGCAGGGGGCCAGGCACTTGTTCAACTGGAAGTTGATGCACGGGCGATAGGTGCGGGTGCCGTCCAGCACCATCTTGCTGGTGCGCAGCTTGAAGACCCGGTGGATCAGGCTCAGCGTCTCCCGCGCGCTCTTTGCCGAGGCATAGGGCCCGTAGTATTCGGCGTCCTTCTCCAGCTTTTCGCGCACCAGGAACAGCCGGGGGTAGCGTTCGTTGACCGTGAGCTTGAAGAACGGGTAGGACTTGTCGTCCTTGAGGTTGATGTTGTAGCGGGGCTTGTGCTTCTTGATCAGGGTCGATTCCAGCAGCAGCGCCTCGGCTTCGGTGCGGGTGCAGAACACCTCGATGTCCCGCACCTGGCGCACCATGGTGGCGATGTGCACCGGATGGGAGGCCGACGGCTGGAAATAGGAGCGCACGCGGCTGCGCAGGCTTTTGGCCTTGCCGATGTATACCACGCGCTCCTGGGAGTCTTTGTGGAGATAGACCCCCGGGGCATCCGGCAACGCGGCCAATTGCTCCGTAAGATGGGCGATCATGCTGGAACGATAAGGTTTTGACACGTCTCCCCAGATCGCGGACACTGCGGAGACAAGCCATCGATCAGGGGCAGAGCACGCCCCTCGCGCAGGCAATTGCGTGGGCGAGGTCCCCAGAGCGGGCTGCCTGAAGTCAGTTTAACCCAATTGGAATAAGGCGGCAATGCGGTCAATCGGGCCGGCAATCGGGTCGTGGGGGTTGGTGGCGGGGCTCCTGATCCTGCTGGTGGCGGGACAGGCGCCGCTGCTGGCATCGGACCTGTTGCTCCACGACGACAGCAAGCCGGACGGCACGGCCATGGGCTGGACGTTTCTCGGCCTGACTGTGGCGGCGCTGGGCTTCGCCGCGGTCTCCTACAACGAGTCCCAGGACGAGTTGGACGCGGCGGAGAAGGACCATAAGCGGTACGTTGCGGCCACGACCGTGAACGACACGTTACTGTTCCGGCGGAAAACCGAAACCCATCGCGACAACGCCAAAGCGGCCGAAACCCGGGCCAACGTCGGGCTGGCACTGGTGCTGATCTTCGCCCTCACGAGCTACTTCTCCTTCAGTGCCGACGAGTTGCCCGACGTCTCCTTAACGCTGACCACGGACAGCGCGGCGCTCCAGTGGCGGTTCTGAGGGCAGTACCGGTTCTGACGGCAGTGGCGGTTCCGAGGGCAGTACCGGTACCATGACGGCGCGCCCGCTTCCCGGCGGGGTGCCGCGCCCACCCTCCGAACGAGATCCACCGAACGAATCATGCAGTCGCTTCAGGTCAACCTTCCCGGCAGCGGGTATCCGATCCACATCGGCGCAGGCATCCTGGCCGAGCAGCTGCGCACCATGGTGGGCAACCTGGCCCGGGAACTGGTCGTGGTAGTCACCAACCCGACCGTCGACCGGCTGTATCCCGCGGTGATCGCCCAGGCGCTGAGCGGACTGCCGGTGCGGGTGGAAACCTGCCTCATTCCCGACGGGGAGCGGTTCAAGACCCTCGAAAC
>JAPUJL010000148.1 GCA_027296185.1 SAR324 cluster bacterium
GACGGAGATCAGCCGAGGCGCTCTCATGAGTCAGCAGGACCCCCAAGAGTCCGCGGAGGCCACCGCCCAAGCTACTGGCACGAACGGTGCGAGCGGCGGAGCGGCGGCGGGTGCCGCTCCGCAGTCCGGCGGGTGGCTGGCGAACCTGCGAAACCGGGCCTTGAGCGGCATTCCGGCGCTCGCGGTCGTGTTGGCGGTGATCGCGCTGGCGCCTTCGTTCGTCCTGTCGCTTGTGGTGACGGCAGCGGGTGCCGTGGGCATCGCGGAGTATCAGCGGCTGCTGCCGGAACCCCTGCGGCAACGGGTGCGGCTGGAATTGCTGGTGGGTGCCGCGGTGCTGATCGGGCTGGGCGGATTGGCACTGGGCTATCTGGGCATGGGGCTGGGGCTGTTCGTCACCGTGGCAGCCGTCACCGCGGCCGTGTGGGTGCGGGAGCCGCATCCCTCCCAGGATGGGCTATCGGCGGCGGGCGCGGCAGCGTTCGGGCTCGTATTGATCCCCTGGCTATTGACCCATGCCGCGCTCATACATGGCCTGCCCGGCGGCGCCGGGATGCTGGCGATGCTGGTGGTGGTGCTTTCCCTGAACGATATCTTCGCCTACCTGATCGGCAGCCTGCTGGGCAGCCGGCCTCTGATGCCCACGGTCAGCCCCCACAAGACCGTCGAGGGTGCCATCGCGGGCTTGGTGGGCGGGGTCGCGGGCGGATTCTTGACGTGGGTCTGGTTGCTCTCGTTTCCGAACGGACCGGGATTTTCCGAGGCTCTGGGGCTCGGCGCGGGTCTGGCGGTGGTGGGGCAAATGGGAGATCTGGTGGAGTCCAAGCTGAAGCGGCTGGTGGACGTGCGGGAGTCGGGCACGTTCCTGCCCGGCCACGGCGGCCTGCTGGACCGGTTGGATTCCTATTTCTTTGCAGCCCCGGCGCTGTATTATTATATCGTATTGACCGATTCGTACTTCTAGTCCGGTTCCGCGGGGGGGTCCAGCGGCCGCTCCGGGTACCCAGCGAGATCGACCCCATGGGCGCCAAGACTCTGACCATTCTCGGATCGACCGGGTCCATCGGCCGGAACACCCTAGACGTGGCCGGCCGGTTTCCCGACCGGTTCCAAGTGCACGCCCTGGCCGCGAACAACAACGTGGGCCTGCTGCGGGAGCAGATCGAAACCTACCGCCCCGCCGTGGCCGTCGCCTACGACGAGGAGGCCGCCGAACGGCTGCGCGCGGAAAATCCCCGCGGCGGCGCCACGGCCATCCTGTCCGGCATGGAAGGGCTGCTGGAGGCCGCCGGCGATGCGCGGGTGGAGCAGGTGGTCTCCGGCATGGTGGGCGCGGTCGGTCTGCGGCCCACGTACGCCGCCATCGATGCGGGCAAACAGGTGGCCGTGGCCAACAAGGAGACCTTGGTGCTGGCCGGGGAACTCATGGTGCGCCGCGCCGGGGAGACGGGCAGCATGCTGCTCCCCATGGACAGCGAGCACAACGCCATCTTTCAGTGCCTGGCCGGGGATTCGGCTGGAGCGCTGGATCACATCGTGCTCACCGCATCGGGGGGGCCGTTCCGCGATTTGCCGCTGGAGCGGTTCCCGGAGATCACGCTCGAGCAGGCCCTGGATCATCCCAACTGGAAGATGGGGCCCAAGATCACCATCGATTCGGCCACCATGATGAACAAGGGCTTGGAAGTGATCGAGGCACACTGGCTGTTCGGGTTGCCCCCGGAACGCATCCGGGTGCTCCTGCACCGGCAAAGCATCGTGCACTCCCTCGTGACCTTCGTCGACGGCTCGGTAATCGCCCAGCTGGGGCTGCCGGACATGCGCACCCCCATCTCATACTGCCTGGGCTATCCGGAGCGGTTGAGCCTGGAGCTGCCCCGATTGAACCTGGCCGAGGTGGGCCGGCTCGATTTCGAGGAGATCTCGCCCAAGAAATACGGCTGCCTGTTTCTGGCGCTGGACGCCCTGGAGCTGGGCGGCGGGGCGCCGGCCGCGCTCAACGGCGCCAACGAGGAGGTGGTTGCGGCCTATCTGAACGGCGCGTTTCCCTTCCTCAATATCAGCGAAATGCTTCACCGGGTCATGGCGGGATTGAAGGCGGTCCTGGCCTCGAACGAGGCCCCGCCCTGCCTGGCCCGAATCGACACCGTCGACGACGCCCTTGCCGCGGACCGCTGGGGGCGGGAAGCGGCCCAGCGCCTCATCGCCAACTGACCATTTCCGGCAACTCATGATCCTGACCATATTCTCCTTTATCGTCGTGTTGACCATTCTCGTGTTCGTCCACGAGATGGGGCACTACCTCGCCGCCCGCCATGTGGGAGTGCGCGTCGATCAGTTCTCCATCGGCTTTCCGCCGCGCATGATCGGCAGGCGCTGGGGCGAAACGGAATATCTGATCTCGTGGATTCCCCTGGGGGGCTACGTGCGGCTCTTCGGGCAGAACCTGGACGACGAGGACGCCTCCAATCCCCGCAACTACGCGTCCAAGTCCATCCTCCAGCGGTTCTACATCCTCGTCGCGGGACCGATGGCCAACCTGGTACTGGCGCTGCTGGTGATGCCGCTGGTCTATATCGTCGGCGTGGACACCCCGGGCTACCGGCTGGAGCCCGCGCGCATCGCCACGGTCAGCGAGGGCTCCGCCGCCGCGAAGGCCGGTTTCGCGCCGGAGGACCGCATCGTCAGCTTCGGCGGCGAAGCCACCGCCACCTGGAACGACGTGTTCCGCCAGATCGAGTTCCGCGCCATCGAGGTGGGGACGGTCCCGGTCGTGGTCGAGCGGGCGGGCGGGCAAGTCGAGTTGGCCGTGCCCATGACGGCATTCGGCAGAACCGAGCCCTTCGGCTGGGGTCCCCACATCGAGCCGGTGGCGGGGCGGGTCTCCCCCGGGACCCCCGCGGAACGCTCGGGGATTCTGCCCGGCGACCGCATCCTGTCCGTGCAGGGGCAGCCCATCGGGCGCTGGGACGCCATCTCGCGGGAAATCCAGAAGCACCAGGGCGCCCCGGCGGCCTTCGCCATCGAACGGAACGGCGAGCGGCTGACCCTGGAAATCGCCGCGGAATTCAACGAGGAGGTCGAAACCTGGCTGATCGGCATCTCCCCGGTCATGGAACGCGAACGCCACGGCCCCGTGGAGGCGTTCGCCAAGGGGACCCGCCGCTTGTTCGACATCACCCTGATGACGTTCGCCTTCCTGGGAAATCTCATCACCGGCCAGGGCTCCATGGATCAGATCGGCGGGCCGGTGAAGATCGGCGCCTTCATCGGCGAGGCTGCCCGCACCAGCGTCTCCAGCCTCGCCTTCCTCATGGCGGTGATCAGCCTGCAGCTGGGGATCTTCAACCTGCTCCCCATCCCCGCCCTGGACGGGGGCCACATCTTCTACTTCCTGCTGCCGGAGGCAGTGAAGGGCGCGCCTCTGCGGCCCAAGCTGCGCGCCCAGATTCAAACCGTGGGCTTCAGCCTGCTGATCCTGCTCATGGTGTTCGTCACGTACAACGACATCCTGCAACTGCTCTCCTGACGGACTCGTCCCCCGCGCCGCCTCCCAGGAAGCAACGGCCCATGAAGCAACGGCTGGACAAGCTGCTGGTGAGCCGGGGGCTGGTTTCCACGCGGGAGCGGGCGCAATCGCTGATCCTGGCGGGCAAGGTGAAGGTCGGGGGGAACCCGGCCTCCAAGGCCGGGAGCCAGGTGGCCGCGGACGCCGCCGTCGAGGTGGAGGGCGCCGAGCACCCCTACGTCAGCCGTGGCGGCGTCAAGCTCGAGGCGGCCCTGGGCGAGTTCGGACTGGACCCCACGGGTTGGAGCGCCATGGATATCGGCGCCTCGACGGGTGGGTTCACCCACTGCCTGCTGCTCCACGGGGCGCGGCACGTCTACGCGGTGGATGTGGGTTATGGCCAACTGGCGTGGGAGCTGCGGCAGGATCCCCGCGTTACCGTCCTGGAGCGCACCAACATCCGGCATCTGGAACCGGACGTACTCGGGGAGCGGGTGGAGCTGTCCGTGATGGACGTCTCCTTCATATCGCTGCGCCTGGTGCTGCGGCAGGCGGTGCGCTTTCTGGCACCCGGCGGCCGGGTGCTGGCCCTGGTCAAACCCCAGTTCGAGGCCGGGCGGGAACAGGTGCGGCGGGGCGGGAAGGTCACCGATCCCCGGGTGCACGAGGAGGTGCTCGATGCGGTGGAGCGGGAGGGGACCGCCTTGGGCTTGTCGGCGTTGGGGCGCATGCCTTCGCCCATCCCCGGCAAGAAGAGCGGCAACCGGGAGTTTTTCCTGCTCTGGCGGTTGGGTTGAAGGGCCGGCTCAGAAAT
Source organism: SAR324 cluster bacterium (assembly GCA_027296185.1). GTDB lineage: Bacteria > SAR324 > SAR324 > SAR324 > JACQKK01 > JAPUJL01. Next base: position 4,323 of record JAPUJL010000148.1, read on the forward strand.
CCACCAGCAACGCATCCACGACTCTGGCGGCGAACAGCTCGATGGCGTCGTTGAGCCCCTCGTCGCGCACCGCAGGGGTCTCCAGGGTTCTCTCCGCGAAGTCGAGCCGGGAGCGCGCGGCAATGGGGCGGCCGCTGATGAGGAATCGGCCGCTGCTGACCTCCCACAGGGATAGCGAGCCGTTGAGGTTGTAGGTCAGTTGGCCCACGCTCGTGTTTTCCACGCTGCGGCGGCGGGAGACGCTGATCTCGGAAACCACGATCTGCAGCACCAGGTCCGTGCGCGACTTGGGCACCACGTGGATGCCGGCATCCCGGAACAGGAGTCGCCGCACCTCCCGCTGCAGGCGCACGTCCAGCTCGGCGGTGAACGTCGCGTTGCGGATGGTGTCCACCGCCAGCGTCCGGTGCTGGGCGGGCAGCCCCGGCGCATCCATGGAGTAGCCGCACGCGGATAGCCCGGCCGCCGCGAGGGCGATCCCCAATACCCCGCACACACGCAGCTTGCCGCGGGGGCACCGTTGAATTTCCGGGAGCAACCACATAGATTGGCGCGGTACGCGATTCACCGAGGAGCCGCCGGACCATGAGCAGGCGATATGAGTTGATTCTCTTCGATTGTTTTAACACACTCTTTTCCCCGGTGGAGTCCCGTGTGCCGACCGTGATCGTGGACGGCAAGCCCACCCCGTCCACCGCCGGAGTGCTCCTGGAAGTGCTGCCCCCTCACGAACCGGAGCTGACCGCCGAGCAGGTGCACCGCGCCCACCGCGACGCCTGGCGCTGGGCCGAGAACCAGCGCGGCGAGGAGTGCCGCGAGGTTCCGGCCCTCAGCAGGTTCCGGCACATGCTGGAGTCCCTGGAGCTGCCCGATCCCGGAGACTCGGGGCTGGAGCGCATCCTGGCCACCCACATCGCGGCGGTGACCGCCTGCTACGAGCTGCCTGCGGCGCATCGGGCCTTGCTGGAGCGGTTGCGCCCCGAATACCGGCTCGCCATGCTGTCCAACTTCGATTACGGGCCGGGCGTGCGGAACCTGCTGAACCAGCACTCCATCGCCGGCTGGTTCAACCCGGTGGTGATTTCCGCCGAGTTGGGGTTCCGCAAGCCAGGGCGGAGGGCGTTCCAGCGCACACTGGCCCTGGCGGGCATTGCAGCAGAGGCCACCCTGTTCGTGGGCGATTCCCTGGCCGACGACGTGGCGGGGGCCCGGGCCGTCGGCCTGGACGTGGCGTGGCTCAACCCGAACGGTGGGGAGGCGCCGGCGGAAAACGGCCCAACCTATACCATCGAACGGCTGGAGCAGATCGAATCCCTACTCTCCTGAGGCGCCCCGGAACCCGGCCGCGGCGCGTCTTTACCTTTACCGCAACCATGACCATCGTCGTCAGCAACAAAACCCGCATCCACTTCCAGCTGGCCGGCGAGCGGGGCGCCTTCGTGATTCTCCAGCACGGCCTGTTCGGCTCTGCACAGGACTGGCGCGATTGCGGCTACGTCGAGGCGCTGCAGCGGGATTTCCGGCTGATCCTGCCCGATGCCCGGGGTCACGGGCGCAGCGACCGCCCCGAGGACAAGGCCGCCTATTCCCGATCCCAATTCTCCGCAGACCTGGTCACGATCCTCGACAGCCTGGACATCCGCAATGCCCACTTCGTGGGATACTCCCTCGGCGCTCTGATCGGATTCGATCTGGCCATCCGTTATCCGGAGCGCGTCCGCCTGATCGTGCTGGGTGGCGAGGCCCCGGTCGTGACCGAGGAAAGCCGCGCTCACTGGCGTGGCCTGGCCGAACAGGCGCGGAGCGGATCGGCTGCCGCGCTGATCGAGGCGGAACGGGCCGCGGAGCGGCTGGCGGGCCGTCTCCCCTTGGACGAGGAGACCGAGCGGGTGGCGGCCCTCAGCATGCTGGAGGCCATGGCGGAGTGGGAGGTATCCGAAGAGCAACGGCTGCGGGTGCGCTCGCCCATCACCATCCTCGCCGGGGAAAACGACCCCGCGGCGAAACGCACCCAGAGCGCCGCCCGCAACGTCCAACGTGCCCGCTTCACGAGCTTTTCGGGTTTCACCCATCGCGGCCTGTTCGAGGAGAAAACCACGCTGCTCGCGGCGATACTGCAATTTATCAAGGTCAATCGCCGCCCTCAGGAGGGGGAATCCTCCCGTGACCGGCAGCGCTCCGGCGGATCCGCCGACCCGGAGCCCGGCCCGGCTGCCGGTGCCGAGCAAGCCCGGGAGGCGGATGTTCCAGTGGAAGCGGATCCGCCGGATACTCCAGCGGGCGGCGAGGGTGTCACACCCGATCGACCCGCCTCCGAAGGCCGCGGCGAGGCCTCGGCTGCAGGGGCCACGGAGAAGGCGCAGCCGGGCGAGAGAGGGGCTCCCCCAGAGGAATCGGCCGCTCCGGCGCCCGATCGGGAGAAAGCGGACCCGTCGCCCGCGGGCGCTCCCGAATCCATCGAACCGGAGCCGGCCGCACCCGCTCCTGCCAGTGGAGACGGCGCCGTTGTGCCCGAGGACGCGGGAGTCCCGGAAAGCGGGAACTCCGATTCCAGAGAGCCGGGCGCT
>JAPUJL010000149.1 GCA_027296185.1 SAR324 cluster bacterium
ACGGCCAGGCACGGGGGCGAGCCCGCCGCCTCGAGCCGTTCGGCCTCCCCACGCATCTCCGTCTCGAGAGTGGCGCTGAGTTCCTTGCCGGATAGAATGCGCGCGGTCACTGCCGATCTCCCGTTCGCGGATGAGGTTCCATTAGGCGCGGCGCGCTGCGGCGCCCCTTGCGGATTCCGTTGGGAGGCGGCACGATCCAAAGTGCCGGAATTCCGATGCGGCCGCGGCGCAAAGATCGCGGCGGCCTGACCCTGCCAACCGCCGGCCCAGCCCAGCGGGCGTCCCACCTAGCGGCGAGGCCCGGACCTTCAACCCTCCCGCCCATGCTCTTCGGCAAAGACCCGCGCAAGAAAGTCATCCTGGAACGGGCCATGAAGCAGGTCGAGCGGATGCTGCGCGAGCTGCAGGACGAAGGCAAGGACCTGACCCGGTTCAAGCTGAAAAAGTTCCAGAAAACCCACTTCAGCAACTGCACCTGCGCGCAGTGCCTGGAAGCCAAGCGCAAGAAGGACCCCCATCTGCGCGGCATTCTGGAGGACGGCGTCAAGTTCTATGTGGGCGAGGGTGGCGGCGACGAGTAGGCGGAGCGATCGCTCCGTTCCGCGGGCCTGGCTCCGCCATTGAGTTCAATTACGCCGCCCGCTCGACCGGTTCCGGAACTTTAACCCGGTTGATGACCAGTTGCTGCAGGATGGACAGCAGGTTGCTGGTGAACCAGTACAGCACCAGCCCCGAGGGGAAGGTCATCATGAACACCATGAAGATGGCAGGCATCCACATCATGATCTTCTGCTGAGTCGGGTCGAGGCTGCTGGGGGTCAGCTTCTGCTGGAAGAACATCGATGCGCCCATCAGCAAGGGCAGAACGAACAGCCCGTCCATCGCCGAAAGGTCCGTAATCCAGCCGATGAAGGGGGTGTGGCGCAACTCGATGGCGGTGCCCAGGGCGCTGTAAAGGGCGAAGAAGACGGGCAACTGCAGCAGGATCGGCAGGCAGCCCCCGAGGGGGTTGATCCTGTAGCGCTTGTACATGCCCATCATTTCCCGGTTCATCTTCTCTTTGTCGTTCTTGAATTTCTCCTTCAGGGCCGCCACTTTGGGCTGAAGCTTCTGCATGCGCTTCATGGAGACCATGCCCTTGTAGGTCAGCGGGAACAGCGCCACCCGCACCACCAAGGTCAGCAAGATGATCGCTACGCCCCAGTTGCCCGTGTAACTGTGGAACCAGCGCAGCATCACCAGCAGCGGTTTGGCCAGCACGTCCAGGGTGATGTCCAGGGCATCGCGCAGTTCCCCGCCGAACTTGAGCAACTCCTCCTCGTTCTTGGGACCCAGGTAGATCCGAAAGACGCTCTGGATTTGCTTGTTGGGCTCCAGGGTGACGACGGGCAGTTCCATGCCGTAGCGGGCGATCCATTCCGGCTCGAGGTCCGGCTCGGGGTTGCGCTCCGCCTGATAGAAGGCGTAGCCGATCGTCGATTCGGATGCCACGGCGGATAGGAAGTACGGCTCCGCGATGCCCACCCACTCCGGATCGCGCACGGGCAGCAGCCGCTCCAGGTCCTCGGCATCCTCCGTTTCCAGCGAGTCGTCCACCCGGTAGAGGGGCCCCACATGGCTGTAGCCCACCGGCCGGCCCCCCGTGGTGGGCACCGCGCCCTCGCCGAACATGTGCTGCACCCGCAACGGTTGGGCGGTATCGCCGTAGTTGACCACGGATACCGTGTAGTGCAGCACGTAGGATTCCGGGTCGAACTCGATGGTCTTGCGAACGGTGAGGCCCGATGCGGTCTGGCCCTCCAGGTACACGGCCTCGGGCGCGCCGCCGGCTTCTAGGGTCAGCCGGTTGCGGTCGGCGGTGAAGATCAGATTCTGAAACTCCTCGGTCAGGGCCGGGTTCTCCACGAAGGTCAGGCCCAGCATGCCCGGTCCGGTCAGCAGGCGCTGCACCATTTCCACCCGCTGGCTGGGGTCGAAGTCCGGCTCGTCGAAGTATTGCGCCAGGGGCGGAATGATGTCGCCCCAGTTCAGGGTGTCCATCCCCACCCGGTAGTCCTTCAGCGCCAAGCTGGCGAGCGTCCCTTCGCGGGTACTGATCTTGGCGACGTAGCGGGGGGTTTCCACCCGCACGAATCGCGCCTCCCGCTCGGGGGCGGCCGCTCTGCGCCGAGCAGCCGAGGGCACCGCGGCCGCGGCGGTGGCCTGGGAAGGCTCGGGCCGCCCGGCTTCCGGCGCGAGTCCGGCGCCGGGGGCTTCAGCGGGTCGCTCCGGTTGGGGCTGCGGGAAAAGCGCGTAGAACCCGATCAACACCAGCATCGAAAGCCCGATCGCCAGCAGCGTTTTTTGATCCATGGGAATGGGTCTTCCTTGCCGGCTCGATCAGGCGGGACGGGCGGTCGGGGTGGCGATGCGGGCAGAGGACGGCTCGGTGCCGGGCACCGGGTCGATTCCGCCGGGGTGAAACGGGTGGCAGCGCAACAGCCGCCATACGGCCAGCACCGACCCCCGCAGCGCTCCGTGATGGGCCACCGCCTGGGCGGCGTACTCGGAACAGGAAGGGTAGAACCGGCAGGAGGGCGGGAGCAGAGGCGATATCAGGGCCTGGTAGATCCGGATCAGCCCAATGGGGAGCCTTCGCATGTGCAGCGACCTTCGCTTGGCGGGAGACGGTCGAGGTCGGCGAACAGCCGCCGGATCTCGTCCTGATAGGTGTTCAATCCGCTGGATTGCGGGGGCTTTGCGATCAGGAACAGGCAAACGTCCCAGGCGCCCCGCAACATCCGGCGGTTGAGCCGGATCGCCTCGCGCACCCGGCGTTTGATGCGGTTCCGGGCCGGCGCCTTGCCGAGCTTCTTCTTCACCGACACGAGAAAGCGCGATTCGGCGCGTTCGGTCGCCAGGAACTTGACGTGCAGCACCCCCAGTTTGCGGTATTGCCCCTCCCGGAAGACCCGGTCGATGTCCTTCTTGGAACACAGGCGCACACGCTTCGGGTACCCCTGCGGCTCGGTCATGCGCCCCCGCGGCCGGCCTATGCCGACAGCCGGCGGCGCCCCCTGGCCCGCCGTCGCCGGATCACGGCCCGGCCCCCCGGGGTGGACATGCGCTTGCGGAAGCCGTGGGTCTTCTTGCGTTTGCGGACGTTCGGTTGATATGTGCGCTTCATGCATCGTTCCGTTGAGGGGGCCGGCGGCCCCATGGAGTCGGGTTAACACAACACGTTAGCGGGACGGCGGAACCCTGTCAAACCTGGAGTGCAGCGGCGCGCTGGGGCCGGAACGGCCGGGCCGGGGAGATCGTCCGGCTTGCCTCCTACAGCGATGTTCCGGCCAAGCCGAGCCACGAGCCGCCCCGATGGCGTCCCGCCACCGGCGGGATTCGCAACCGCTGGGGATGGGCCGCCTGGGCCGATTGGCGGTGGAGTTCCGCTGGGCAGCAACAGGTAAGCCGATTCCATGGTGATTCGAATCCCACTCTGATAGGTGAAGTGCAACCACCCTTTGTTTAATCGCCATCGCGGGGGAGGCCATGAACTGCCCGACTTGCCAGCACGAAAACCCGGAAAAGGCGGCATTTTGCGAAGAATGCGGCGCGAAGTTGGAGCGCGACTGCCCTCAATGCGGGGAACCCAACTCCCCGAGCGCTAAATTCTGCATCGGCTGCGGGTACGATTTGTCGGGGCCCGGGGAGTCCTCCCAGCCTTCACCGCCCGGTCAAGGGCCCGCTATTGCTGCCTCTGAAGGCGAGCGCCGCCAAGCCACGGTGCTCTTCTCCGACCTCTCCGGCTTCACGGCGATGACGGAGAAGCTCGACCCCGAGGAGGTGCAGGGGTTGATGCGCCGCTTGAAGGATCGGGCGGTGGAGATCGTCGAGGCCCACGGGGGGATCGTGAGTCAGTTCGTGGGGGACGAGGTGCTGGCCCTTTTTGGGATTCCCACCGCCCATGAGGACGACCCGGTGCGGGCCGTGCGGGCGGCCCAGGGGATTCACGAGTTGGCCCGCGAACTGAGCCCCGAAGTGGAGGAGAAGATTGGGCGGGGGCTACGGATGCATTCGGGCATCGACACCGGGCTGGTGGTGACCAGCACCGCCGATGTGCGGGACGGCACCATCGGGGTCACGGGTGACACGGTGAATACCGCCGCCCGGCTTAAGGCACTCGCGGGGGACGATGCGATCCTGTTGACTCCCGAAACGCAACGGCTTGTGGCCGACTTTTTCGACACGGAGCCCTCGGACGCCACCCAGTTGAAGGGCAAGGCGGCTGCGGTGACGCCCTTTCGCATTACCGGCGAAACCGCAGTGCGCTCCCGGTTCCAGGCCGCGGAGGCCCGGGGGTTCACCCCTTACACCGGCCGCGAGGAGGA
>JAPUJL010000015.1 GCA_027296185.1 SAR324 cluster bacterium
CAGGACGAACGGAACGATGCCGAGTGGGAGAACCGGGCCAACTGGCGGCTCGGCCTGTTCTATTCCAGCACCCGGGACACCCGCGCGTGGGTGCCCAAGCGCCGCACCCTGGGCCGCCGCCGGCTGGGCGTCACCCCCAACTTCGCCCGCCCCGAGGCACGCGCCTACCTGAAGGTCGTGATCGCCGGCTTCGTGCTGCTCTTCGTCGTGCTGTGGATGCTGGAGCGGATGGGCGTGATTCGGTAGGGCGGCTAGATCCCCCCCTACATCGCGGCTTTGCGGGAGAGGCTGAGGCGGCCCTGGCGGTCGGGCTCGAGCACCGTGACGCGGACGGTGTCCCCGACCTTGGCGGCCTCCTGCATGTTCTCCGTGCGCTGGGACGCCCACTCGGAGATGTGCACCAAGCCCTCGTGGCTGCGGATGCGGACGAACGCCCCGAAGTCCTTCACGCCGGTGACCACGCCGTCGTAGGTCGCCCCGACGTCCAGGCTTCCCGCAACGTCCAGCACGGCGCCGCGGGCGGCATCCAGGGCCGAGCGGTTGGGCGCGTAGATGCGCACCAAGCCCTCGTCGTTGACCTCGAGCCGCGTCTCGGTGTCGGCCTGAATTTTCTGGATCACCTTGCCGCCCGGGCCGATCAATTCCCGCACCCGGCTCGGAGCGATGTTCACCGTGACCTGGATGGGCACGTGGGGTTTGAGCTCCGGGCGCGTCTCGGCGAGGACCTTGGCCATCTCGCCGAGGATGTGCCGCCGCCCTTGCCGGGCCTGCTCCAGCGCCTGACCCAGGATCCCCTCGGGCAGGCTGCCCAGCTTGTTGTCCATCTGAATGGCGGTGATGCCCTCGGCGGTGCCGGCCACCTTGAAGTCCATGTCGCCCAGGTGATCCTCGTCCCCCAGGATGTCGCTCAGGATGACGATCTCCTCTCCCTCGCGGATCAGGCCCATGGCGATTCCCGCCACGGGCGCGGCGATGGGCACCCCACCATCCATCAGCGCCAGGGTTGCGCCGCAGACCGTGGCCATGGAGGAAGAGCCGTTGGACTCGCTGATCTCCGAGACGATGCGCAGGGTGTAGGGGAACTGCTCCTCCGGCGGAAGCACGGGCAGCAGCGCCCGGCGGGCCAGATGGCCGTGGCCCACCTCCCGCCGTCCCGGTCCGCGCATGGGGCGTGCCTCGCCGACGGAGTAGGGCGGGAAGGAATAGTGAAGCAGAAAGCGGTCGAACTTCACGCCGTCCAGCCCCTCCAGCAGCATGCGGTCCTGGTTGGTGCCGAGGGTCAGCGATACCATGGCCTGGGTTTCGCCGCGGGTGAACAGCGCCGACCCGTGAGTGGAGGGGAGCCAGTCCACCTCGCACTCGATGGCCCGGATCTCTTCCGCGCCGCGCCCGTCGACCCGCCGCCCGTCCTGGGCGATGGCCTCGCGCATGAGGCGCTGCTCCAGATCGTCCAACACCGCGGACGCCCAATCCCCCACGGGCTCGTCCGGATGGCCGGCCTGCAACTGGGCGATCGCTTCCGCCTTGCAAGCCTTGAGAGCCGCGTGGCGGGCCTGTTTTTCCGGCGTGGCGAGGGCCTGGGTCAGGGGCTCCCGTGCCCGCTCGCGGAGCCCATCGGCCCGAGAGTCCGGCTCCGGCTCGGATTCAGGCTCCAGTTTGGGCTTGCCCGCGGCGGCGCTCATCTGCTCCAGCAGATCCAGCAGGGGCGCGGCCTGTTCCCGGCCGAACTCGATGGCCTCGATCAGGTCCGCCTCGCTCACCTGCCGCGCCCCGCCCTCGATCATCACGATGCCGTCGCGGTTCAGGGACAGCACGAGGTCCAGGTCGCCGGCCTCACGTTCCGCCGGAGTGGGCAGGGCGATCAATCGCTCCTTGCTGCGGGTCACCCGCACCGCGGCGACGGGGCCCTTGAAAGGCAATTCGGAGATTCCGATTGCGCCCGCGGCGGAGGCGATGGACAACACCGCCGGATCCGATTGGGGATCGAAGCTCATCACCGTGCTCTGCACTTGGGTCTCGGCGCGGAAGGTCTTGGGAAACAGCGGCCGGATCGAACGGTCGCACAGGCGGCTGGACATCACCTCGTGGTCGCTCTGGCGCCCCTCCCGCCGCAGGAAGCTCCCCGGGATACGCCCCGCCGCGGAGAGGTACTCCCGGTAATCCACGGTGAGCGGGAAGAAATCCAGGCCGGCGCCATCCCCGGCGCGGAAGACGACGGTGGAAAGCAGCACCGTGTTCCCTTCCCGGAGCAGCACCGCGCCGTTGGCCTGTTTAGCGATGCGGCCCGTCTCCAGGGTCAGCGTGCGCTCGCCGATCGTTACGCTCTCCTTCCACATGGTTCCATCTCCAAGGGTGGTGGTGCTTCGGTTGAGCGGCAGGCGGTCCGCGCCCGCCCGCCTTGTGATCGGCGCCGATTGCCTCTAGGTCGCTTCCCTCTCTGCTTCCAGTGCCCGGGCGGCCCGCCGCTCGCCTTCGCGGAGCCCCATGCGGTAGGCCACCGCAGCCGAAACGAAGACGATAGCCCCCACCGCTACGATGTGAAAAGCGAGCAAGAACATCGGACTCCGCAGGGTTCGATTGAGGTTGACGGCCGCTTGGATCGAGTGGAGCCGACCACACGCGGCACGCTCGCCGGGTCCAGGTTCGAGGCGGCGCGCCTCCTGAGATTCAGTTGCCGACCGTTAAGTTGCGGAGCCCGCCGCCTCCTTCAAGCCACGCTCCAACTCCGACGCGAACCATGCGGCGATTTGCAGTACCTTGCCGTAGTCCATGTGAATGGGGCCGATGGCGGCGAGAATGCCTTGCCAGCCTTGCTCCCAGCCGAAGGTGCAGGCCACGACCGAGAGGTCGGCCAGCTCCCGCGCCCCCGTTTCGCTCCCGATCGCCACGATGGCACCGTGAACCGGGCTACCCTGCCGCACCGCGCGCTCGGCGAAATCGGGGCTTTGCAGAGCGCGATGCAGGCGCAACAGGCGCTCCGGATCGCGAAAGGCCTCCAGCCGGTACAAGTTTTCTTCTCCCCAGGCCTTCCATTGGGGCTCGGCGCCCCACTCGAATGCCTTGCGCAGCAGGCGGAACGCCCCTCCGAGGGAGGGGGCGTTTTCCAGGAAGGCCATGGCGCTGCCGCTCATGATGCCGTTGCGCACGGCCACCAGGGAGCGCCCCCGGTAATTGCGATCCAGATGGCGCTCGACCTCGAGCAACACTTCCGGCGCAATGGGTTCGGCGGCATGCACCACGCGGCTCCACACGTCGCCGAACAGTGTGCCCACGGAGACCAGCACCCGCGGCCCGGCGATGGGCGCGAAGCGCACCCAATCCAAGGGATAGGTTTCCTTCGCTGGCAAGAGGACCCCGGCCGCACAGCCCGTCTGGCGCGCCAGTTCGCTCCCCGCGCGCTCGAGCCGCTGCGCGAACGGCTCCATCCCCTCGCCGCCGCCGGGTTCCGGTGCCCCGGACGGTGTCTCGGCTGGCGTCCCGGATGGGGGCGGGCGGCTCCTCGGTTCCGGGTGCAGCCCCCGAATGTAGACGTAGAAGGCCTTCTGAGTGGGCACTCGGCCCCGCGGCGCGCCGTAGGGGGTGAGATAGCCCCCATCGCTGAGGTCTTCCATCAGGTTGCGGATGGAGGTGGGGGAGAGGGCGAGCCGGGAAACCTTGGAGAGGGTGCGGGCGCTGACCGCCTCGTGGTGGGCGAAATAGTA
>JAPUJL010000150.1 GCA_027296185.1 SAR324 cluster bacterium
GCTAACCGCTGCCGGCAGCGGTCTCACGGGGCCGCCCTCACAGGGCCGCCCTCACGGGGCCGCCCTCACGGGGCCGCCCCCGGCGGGCGGCCCTGCCCCGCTCCGCGGCCCCGCTCTCCGGCATAGCGCCCCCCGGCATCCATCCGCGCGGCGGTTGCCGTGGGCGCCGAGGCTGCTATGCTGGCCGGTGACCCGTGCAGGCTGCCGCGGGCGTATCCGCCCACCCTCGAATTGTACCTCGATCCATGGATGCGTATCTCCGGCCCGAGTCCGTGGAGGCTGCGTTGGAAGCCTTGGCCAGCGGGTCGTACACCGTGCTCGCGGGCGGGACGGATCTTTATCCCGCGCACACCGGGCGTCCCCTGGACGGGTCCGTGCTGGACATCTCCGGAATCCCCGCGTTGCGTGGCATCGCCGAGGAAGACGGCCGCTACCGCATCGGCGCCCTGACCACCTGGTCCGATATTGTGCGCGCCGATCTTGCCCCCTGCTTCAGGGGCCTGCAGCTCGCTGCGCGCGAGGTGGGCGGGGTGCAAATCCAGAACGCCGCGTCGGTGGCAGGTAATCTCTGCAATGCTTCTCCCGCGGCCGACGGGGTGCCGCCCCTGCTGACCCTGGACGCCGAGGTGGAAACCGGCTCCGTCCGTGGCCGTTCCACCATCCCCCTCGCCGAGTTTATCGTGGGCAACCGCTCGACCGTGCTGAAGGCGGACGAGCTGGTCACCGCCGTGCTGGTGCCCAAACCCCGCTGGCGGGCCGGAGCGGCCTTCTCCAAGCTGGGCGCCCGCAAATACCTGGTCATCTCCATCGCCATGGCCGCGGCGGTGATCGAATGGGACGAGGGCGGCCGCGTTGCGGCGGCGCGGGTGGCCGTGGGCGCCTGCTCTCCCGTGGCACGGCGCCTGCCGGAGCTGGAGGCGGCGTTGGCCGGCCGGCGGGCGGGGGATGCCGCCGCCGCCTTCGAGCCCCGTCACCTGGCGCCGCTTTCCCCCATCGGCGACGTGCGCGGCAGTGCCGCTTACCGGCTGGACGCGGTCGCGGCGCTGGTGCGGCGGACGCTGAACGCGGTCGAGATTCCTTGATCGAAGGGCCCGGAACGCCATGATCCCGCAGCTCCAGCAAATGCGCTTCCGCGTGAACGGTGCGCCGGTGACGGTGCAGGCCGATCCACGCCGCCGGCTCACGGAGGTCTTGCGGCACGATCTGGGGCTGACCGGCACCAAGGTCGGCTGCGACGCCGGGGACTGCGGCGCCTGTACCGTCCTGCTGGAGGGCGAGCCGGTGTGCGCCTGCCTGGTGGCAGCGGGCAGCGTGAACGGCCGGGAAATCGTGACGGTCGAGGGATTGTCCTCCGCCGGCACACTGAGTCCGCTGCAGGAGGCGTTTCAGCGCCATGGTGCCGCCCAGTGCGGCATCTGCATCCCCGGGATGTTGGTGGCCGCCACGGCGCTGCTGAACCGCACGCCCGATCCCACGGCGGCCGAAGTCGAGGAGGCCCTGTGCGGCGTGCTGTGCCGCTGCACCGGTTACCGCAAGATCGTCGAGGCGGTGGTGGACGCTGCCCGCGGTGGCGGGGCATATGGCGGCGCTTCCGCCCATAGCCGCGCCGGCGGGGAGGCACCCGGCCCGGTGGTCGGCGCCCGAGCGGCCAAGGTGGACGGCGTTCCCAAACTGACCGGGGAGGAGCGCTTCGGGGCCGACGCCGTTCCCGAGAATGCCCTATGGCTGCGGGTGGTGCGCTCGCCCCATGCACGGGCGGAATTCTCCCTGGGCGCCATGGACGCCCTCCACGAGCGTTATCCGGGCCTGGCGCGGGTGCTTATCGCCGCGGACATTCCCGGCGCTAACCGATTCGGGGTCTATCCCGACCTGAAGGATCAGCCCGTCTTGGCCGAGGGCGCCGTGCGTTACCGCGGCGAGGCCGTGCTGGCGCTGGTGGGTGAACGGGAGGCGATCGAGGCGATCCGTGACGAGGATGTGCCCATCGCGTGGCGGCCCCTGCCCGTTGTCGCCGATTCCGAGGCGGCCCTCGCCGAGGGGGCGCCCCAATTGCACGACGATGCGCCGGGCAACGTCCTGGTGCGGGGGTACGTCACGAAGGGGGATCCAGAGGCGGCGCTGGCCGCCTCGGCGGCGGTCGCCGAGGGAAGCTGGCAGACCGCATTCGTCGAGCACGCCTACATCGAGCCGGAGGCGGGCTATGCGCGGCGCGTGGGGGAGCGCATCGAGGTGTTCGTGAGCACTCAGACGCCCTCCATGGACCGGGACGAGATCGCCCTGATTCTCGGCCTGGCGCCGGAGCAGGTGCGGGTGATTCCCTCGGCGGTGGGCGGGGGTTTCGGCGGCAAGCTGGACCTGTCTCTCCAGCCCTTCGTCGCGATGGCGGCGTGGCTCCTCGGCCGGCCGGTGTTCTGCGCCTACACCCGGCCCGCATCCATGGCCTCCAGCACCAAGCGCCACCCGGCCCGCATGACCGGCCGCTTCGGTTGCGATGGCGAGGGGCGGCTCACCGCGGCGCTGTTCGAGGGCGACTTCGATACAGGTGCCTATGCTTCCTGGGGTCCCACCGTGGCCGGGCGGGTGCCGGTGCACGCCACGGGGCCGTACTACCTCCCGGCCATGCGCGCCGAGACCCGCGCGGTGTATACCCACAATCCGCCTTCGGGCGCCTTCCGCGGATTCGGCACGCCCCAGGCCGCCCTGGTCCACGAGGGGCTGCTCGACGAGCTGGCGGAGCGCGTGGGCATGGACCGTCTGGAATTCCGGCTGCGCAATGTCATCCGCTCTGGCCAGCGCACCAACACCGGGCAGGTGCTCTCCCACAGCGTCGGCATGGCGGCCTGCCTGGAGGCCCTCCGGCCGCACTGGCGAAAGCGGCTCGCCGGCGCCGCTCGATTTAACGAGTCCGGCGGCGTCCTGCGGCGGGGCTTGGGCATCGGCTGCATGTGGTACGGCATCGGCAACACGGCCCTATCGAACCCCTCGACCATCGAGGTGGCGCTCAGCCGGGACGGGGCGGTAACCCTCTACAGCGGCGCCGTGGATATCGGCCAGGGCGTCAACACCATCGTCAGTCAGATCTGCGCCGAAGCGCTGGGGGTCCCCCTCGGCCATGTGACCCTGGTCTCCGGGGACACCGACCGCACCGCCGATGCGGGCAAGACCTCCGCCTCGCGGCACACCTTCGTTTCGGGCAGGGCGGCGCAACTGGCCGGGGAGCACCTGCGCCGGCAACTGCTCGAGCTGGCCGATACACGGCCCGACGCAACCTTGCGCATCGATGGAAGTACGCTGCACGTGAGTGCTGGCGGCGGGAAGCGCTCCGTCGACCTGAGCCGGCTGCCGGAGGACGGGCGCGGCCACGTGCTGGTGGGCGTGGGCACCTACGATCCGCCCACCACGGCCCTGGACGCCGAGGGGCAGGGCGTGCCCTACGCGACCTATGCCTTCGCGGCGCAACTGGCGGAAGTCGAGGTGGATCTGGAGCTGGGCACCGTGAAGGTGCTGGGCATCGCCGCCGCCCACGATATCGGCCGCGCGGTGAACCCGACCCAGGTGGAAGGCCAGATTCACGGAGGAATCGCCCAGGGGCTGGGCATGGCGCTGATGGAGGAGTATCTCCCGGGCCGAACGGAGAACCTGCACGACTACCTGATCCCCACCTTCGGCGACGTGCCGGAGATCGAGATCTTCCTGATCGAGGATCCGGAGCCGCTCGGTCCCTACGGCGCCAAGGGCATCGGCGAGCCGGCGCTCATCCCCACCGCCCCCGCGATCCTGGGCGCCATCCGCCATGCCACCGGTGCAACGATCCGCCGCCTGCCGGCCACGCCCCACCGCGTGCGGGAGGCGATCCTCGCCGCCGCTGGGCATCGAGCGCCGCAATCCGACTGACTGAGGCGAACGTTCGGCGGCCGCTTGAGCGCCGATCCCATGTCCCCCACCCGGGCGGGCCGCTCGGCGCAAGCACGGCGGCCCCGCTTAGCCGCCCGTGACGGCCTGGCTGACCTCGATGGGGGGGGAATTGCGGATCGTCTGGTAGACCACGCAGTACCGCTCGGTGAGCTTTTGCAGGGTCGCCAGCTGCTCGGGCGAGGCATCCGTGTCCAAGTCGAAGTGCAGCTTGATGTCCCGGAAGCCCACCGGTGCGTCCTTGGCCACCCCCAGCGTGCCCCGCACGTCCAGCACCCCTTCGGCGCTGACCGTGCCGCCCCGGACGTTCACGCCGGTCGCCGTCGCCACGGCCCGCAGGGTCACGCCCGCGCAGGCCACCAGCGCTTCGAGCAACATATCTCCCGAGCACGCCTGCAGGCCGCTGCCGCCCGTCGAGGGGTGCAACCCGGCTTCCACCGTGGCCTTGCCCGTCTCGACGCGGCAGGCGATGCCGTCCTCGCCGAGGGAGCCCTTGGCGGACAGGACGATTTGGGCGGCTTCGGGATCCTCGCGGTAACGCGCCTTGAACGGCGCCTGCAGTTCTCGCAACTCATCGGCGTTCATCGGTTCCTCCAGGGGAATTCGGTTGAGCGTGGCTTCGGCCCGCGGGCCTCGCGGCGGTCACCTATCAGGTTGCGGCCGACCGCCAGTGCATAGGCGAATTGAAGCCCGGATGCAAGCAGACGGTGAGTAACGCGACATACAAACAGGCGCGGCACATGGACTCCACCTCTTCGCGCAGCCGACTCCAGGGCGCCGCGGTGAATGGCGCGATGCATCCGTTGCAGGCCGAGTTCCCGCCGATTCCACCTACCGCGCGGGCCGCTTCAAGCTTCGTTTTCCGCTCGAACCGTTGATTCGTCCAAGAACCTTTCGGGGCGTTTCGGCGTTTTTCGGCCGCCCGGTCCGCTTGCGCGGGCGGGTCAGTAGTGCGTGCCGCCGCTGACGAGGGTGCGCCAGAGGGTGCGGCGTTCGTTTGGGGGCAGCCGGTCGTTGCGGGAGTTGTAATCGTGGAGCGCCGAGCGCCCGTCCAGCCGCCGCCTGAGCTCCGCGGACAGGGCCTCGTGGTCGGCCACCGTGTCGGCGAAGTGCGTGTCCCCGCCCTCCCCGGGAACCTCCAGTGCGTACAGCACGGTGGCCCGCGACGGGCGCGCCTTGTAGGAGATGTCCGAATGCCGGTAGGAGTCCGCATCGGCCGACCCGAGGGGTTTCCCGTTTTCCACGACTTTGGAGAGCACCCTGATCTCCGGACAGTGGGGATGGTGGTACTGGCTAAGCACGTGGGATTCGAGGGGTCCGATGCGGCGGCTGAAGTCGATGAGCCGCTCCTCGGTGGGCGCTGCCCGGGAATGGCGATCAGGTGCCGGTCGAGATAGGCT
>JAPUJL010000151.1 GCA_027296185.1 SAR324 cluster bacterium
GGCAGCTCTTCACCATGGGCCAGGCGGCAATCTGGCCCGCGTCGGAGAGCAGATACTGGATGATCGTCGCCTTGCGGCAGACCTCTTCCATTTCGAACAGGTTCTTGCCGGGCTCCCAGCCGTCCTCGAGGGCCTTGTCCCAGCTGCGCCCCTTGCGCAGTCCCAGCAGGACGTTGAATCCCTGGTCGCGCATGTTCAGCCCCTGCCACCGCCCCTGGGGCCCATAGCCCAGGATCCCGGTGACCTCGTCGTTCAGAATGTCCTTGATCTTGTCGGGGGGATAATCGGACCGCTCGATGATGGTTTCCTTGTAGCCCTTGATCTCGATGGTTTTCATGCGGTGCTGCTCCTCTTGCGCTTCGCGGCTTGGGATCGCGGAGTTTGGCGCCGCGCCGCCTTGTGGCGGGGTTCCGCGCCCGACGGCCCGGGCCGCTTTCGGGGCGGGTGGCGTGTCGATGCGCGAGTGTTGCGGCGAAACGGTATGGGAAGTTTATAGCCCGCGGCCCGGCCCGGGACAACCGATTTCGGGACGGGCGCCCTCCCGCTCACTTTCCATTTGGCCCGCGCGTGGTATCCTGACGGACTTCGATCGATCGTCCATTCGCACCGGGCTCCGGGGCCCCAGCGCCCCCTTGCGGCGCTCCGGCGGCTGCGGGGGGGGAGCCTCGGAGAGCGCATTCCATCCCCACGAGACCCGCATGACCCTTCCAGACCCCTTCCAGGCCCGCGCGGCCCTCGAGACCGCGGCGGGAGTTGTCGCCTATTACCGGTTGGACGCATTGGAGCAGGCCGGCCTGTGCACCCTCTCCCGGTTGCCCTACTCGATCCGTATTCTGCTGGAATCCGTACTCCGCAACAGCGGCCGCGGGATCGTCACCGAGGACGACGTGAAGGCCCTCTGCGGGTGGAGCGCCCAGGCCAAGCCCGATTGGGAGGTGCCCTTCATGCCGTCGCGGGTGCTCATGCAGGACTTCACCGGCGTTCCGGTCGTGGTCGATCTGGCGGCCATGCGCGACGCCATGAAGGCCCTGGGCGGAGACCCGAGCCGGATCAATCCCCAGATCCCCACCGACCTGGTGATCGACCATTCGGTGCAGGTGGACTACTACGGGGTGCCCGATGCGGTGGCGCGGAACGAGCAGCGGGAGTTCGAGCGGAACGGCGAGCGCTACGAATTCCTGCGCTGGGGCCAGACGGCCTTCGACAATTTCCGGGTCGTCCCGCCCTCCACGGGCATCGTGCATCAGGTCAATCTGGAATACCTGGCTCAGGTGGTGCAGGTGCGGGCCGAGGCGGGGAACGCCGGCGAGCGCGTGGCCTTTCCCGATACCCTCGTGGGCACCGATTCCCACACCACCATGATCAACGGCCTCGGCGTCCTCGGCTGGGGAGTGGGCGGCATCGAGGCGGAAGCGGCGATGCTCGGCCAAGCTTACTACATGCTGGCGCCCGAGGTGGTGGGGATGCGGCTGGAGGGCGAGCTGCCCGAGGGCACCACCGCGACCGACCTGGTGCTCCAGGTGACCCAGCGCCTGCGGGAGCACGGCGTCGTGGGCAAGTTCGTCGAGTTTTTCGGCCCCGGGATGAAGGCGCTGCGGCTGGCGGACCGGGCGACTCTGGCCAATATGGCGCCCGAGTATGGCGCGACCATGGGCTTCTTTCCGGTGGATCAGCTCACGCTGGATTACCTGGACCTCACCGGGCGGGAGCGGGCGCACATCGAGCTCGTCGAAAAGTATCTCAAGGTCCAGGGGCTCTTCGCCGGGGAGGGCGCCCCCCAACCGGAATTCTCCGCCGTCGTAACCTTGGAACTGAGCGAACTGACCGCGAACCTGGCCGGGCCCAAGCGCCCCCACGACCGGGTGCCCCTGGCCGATATGAAGCGCGCCTTCCACGAAGGGCTCACCGCCCCGGTGGCGGAGCGAGGCTTCGCCCTGCCGGCCGAGGCGCTCGGCCAGACCGTGGACGTGAAGATCGATGGGGGATCGGCCACGATCGGTCACGGCGCCGTGGCGATCGCGGCGATCACCAGTTGCACCAACACCTCCAACCCTTCCGTGATGATCGGCGCGGGCATCCTGGCCAAGAAAGCGGTGGAGAAGGGCTTGCGGGTGCCCCCCTACGTGAAGACCAGCCTCGCCCCCGGTTCCCGGGTGGTGGAGGACTACCTGACCGCGGCGGGGCTGATGGAGCCCCTGGAGCGGCTCGGCTTCGGGGTCGTGGGCTACGGATGTACCACCTGCATCGGCAACAGCGGGCCGGTGGATGCCGGCGTGGCCGATCCGGTGGAGAAAGCCGATCTGGTGGTGACGTCGGTGCTGAGCGGTAACCGGAACTTCGAGGGGCGGATCAACCCGCTGATCCAGGCCAATTACCTCGCCTCTCCGCCCCTGGTGGTGGCCTTCGCCCTGGCCGGTACGGTGGACCGCGACCTGACGGCGGAACCCCTCGGCACGGGATCGGATGGGCGGCCCGTCTATCTCAAGGATGTCTGGCCGAGCCGGGAGGAAGTGGACTCGGCCATGACGGCCAGCGTGCGGCCGGAAATGTTCCGGGAGCGCTACAGCAACGTCTTCGAGGGCAATCCCATCTGGAACCGGATCGCCGTGGAGCGCTCGGAGCAATACCCCTGGAACGCCGATTCGACCTATATCCAGAGCCCACCCTACTTCGAGGGGTTGACCCTCGAGGCGAAATCCGTCGGGGACATCCGCGGCGCCCGGGCGCTGGTGCTGCTGGGGGATTCGGTCACCACCGATCACATCTCGCCCGCGGGCGCCATCGCGGTTGACGGCCCGGCGGGCAAGTACCTGCTGGGGCTGGACGTCTCCCAGGGCCAGTTCAATTCCTTCGGCTCCCGCCGGGGCAACGACCGGGTGATGACCCGCGGTACCTTCGGCAACATCCGCATCAAAAACCAGCTCGCCCCCGGCA
>JAPUJL010000152.1 GCA_027296185.1 SAR324 cluster bacterium
CGCGCCACCTCGAGCCGCCGCCGCTGGCCGTAGGGCAGGGTGCCCGCCTCCCGATTGGCCACCCGTTCGAGGCCCATGAACCGCAGCCAGAACCACCCGCGCTCCAGGGCCTCGGCCTCGCAGCGCCGGAAGTGGGCGGTCTCGAAGATGCCGGGGAGCAGGTGGCGTTTGACGAAGGCGTGCTGGGCCACCAGCAGGTTTTCCAACACGCTCATGCGGCTGAACAGGCGGATGTTCTGGTAGGTGCGGGCGACCCCGGCCCGGGCGGTCTTGTGGACGGGCATGCGGTGCAGCCGCGTGGCGCCCTGCTCCCGGTGGAGCAGGATCTCCCCCGCGGTGGGCCGGTAGAAACCCGTGATGCAGTTGAACAGGGTGGTCTTGCCCGCGCCGTTGGGGCCGATGATGGCGGTGATCGAGCCGCCCGCCATCTCGAACGAGACGCTGGAAAGGGCCAGCAACCCGCCGAAGCGGATGGAGACCTCCCGCACGCTGAGAATAGGCGCCGCCTCAGCCGCCATGGCCGATCTCCTCGAAACGCTTGCGCTGCACGCGCAGCAGACCGCTGGGGCGCCAGATCATGATGAACACCATCGCCATGCCGAAGAAGAGCATGCGCAGGTTCTCGAATTCCCGGAACAGCTCGGGCAACAGCGTGAGCGTCACCGCGGCGATCACCACTCCGGCGATGGAGCCCATGCCGCCGAGCACCACGATCGAGAGGATGATCGCCGATTCGATGAACGTGAACGATGCGGGGTTGATGAAACCCTCCGAGGCCGCGTAGAACGCACCGCCCACTCCGCCGAAGGTGGCGCCCAGCGTGAACGCCGAGAGCTTGGTCGTCGTGTGGTTGATCCCCAACGCCTTGCAAGCCACCTCGTCCTCCCGGAGCGCCTCCCAGGCCCGGCCGATGGGCATTTCCCGCAGCCGCTTGAAGATCCACACGCTGGCCACGACGAACACCAGGAGGATCAGGTAGATGAAGACGTAGCGGTGGGAGGAATCGAAGGGGATGCCGAAGAAATCGTGAAAGCTGAGCTGGCCAGGCTCCAGCCGCATGGTGAAGTGCAGCCCGAACAGCGTGGGGCGCGGGGCGGACATGCCGTTGGGGCCGCCGGTGAGCCACACCATGTTGGTGAGCAGAATGCGGATGATCTCGCCGAAACCCAGCGTGACGATGGCCAGGTAGTCGCCGTGCATCCGCAGCACCGGAAAGCCCAGCAGGCAGCCCGCCGCCGCGGCCAGGGCGCCCGCCATGGGCAGGGCCATCCAGAAGCTCAAGCCGAAGTATTGGGCCAGCAATGCGTAGGAATAGGCCCCCACCGCGTAGAAGGCGACGTAGCCCAGATCGAGCAGCCCGGCCAGCCCCACCACGATGTTCAGGCCGATGCCCAGCATCACGTAGATCAGCGTGAGCGTGAACACCTGCATCACGTAGTTCGAGGAAACCGGCAGGAAGGGAAAGACGACCAGCCCCACCAGCAGTCCGGCGAGGATCAACGCCGTGCGGCCCTGCAGGGCGGACTTGGCCTCCTCCCACGAATCCCGGAGGGGCTGCAGGGCACCGAGCACGTGGCGGGAAGCGCCGGTCTGGACGAATAGGGAGAACCCGATCCGCCCGAAAAAGACCAGCACCAGCATCACCGCCACGCGGGTCAGGCGAAAGTCCAGGGAGGTTGCGTGGAGCACCATCCCCATGATCGGCACGAACAGCACACCCGCCAGCACGGTCGCGATGACGGCGTCCTTCAGGGATCGCGTGACATCCATGGATGAGGCGGGGCGGAGCTAGATCTTTTCCACTTCCGGCCGCCCGAGCAGCCCGGTGGGCCGGAACACCAGCACCAGCACCAGCAACCCGAAGGCGAACACGTCCTTGTAGTCGGTATTGACGAACCCCGCGAACAGCGATTCGGACAGGCCCAGTATCACGCCGCCCAGCATGGCACCGGGCAGCGAGCCGATGCCCCCCAGCACCGCCGCGGTGAAGGCCTTGATGCCGGCGATGAAGCCGATGAAGAAATTGAACGAGCCGAAGTTCAGCGTGATCAGGATGCCCGCAACTGCCGCCATGCTGGCGCCGATGACGAACACCGTCGAGATGATGCGGTCGGTGTTGATGCCCAGCAGGTTGGCCATGATGCGGTCCTGCTGGGTGGCCCGGCAGGCCCGGCCCAGGGCGGTGCGGCCGATCAGCCAACTCAGTGCGAGCATCGAGACGATCGTGACCACCACGATCAGCAACTGCAGGTGGGTGATCTGCACGAATTCCTCCGCCGTGCCGAAGCGGAGGGTGCCCGAGTACAGCGACGGCAGCGCCTGGTCCCGGGCGCCCTGGGAAAGCTGCACGTAATTCTGCAGCACCAACGACATGCCGATCGCCGAGATCAGCGGCGCCAGGCGGCCGTGCCCGCGCAGGGGCCGGTAGGCCAGCCGTTCCACGGAAAAGCCGTAGACCGCCGTGATGAGCACGGTGAAAAACAGCGTGATCATCAGGGCCACGGGCAGCGAGTCGACCCCGAACACTCCGCAGAGCGCGAGGAAGATCGCGCAGAGGTAGGCGCCGATCATGTAAATCTCGCCGTGGGCGAAATTGATCATGCCGATGATCCCATAGACCATCGTGTAGCCGATGGCGATCAGGCCGTAGATGGAGCCCAGGATCAGTCCATTGACCAGTTGCTGTCCGAGAATGTACATGGCGGCCCAGGGAGCGGCGCGCGCCGCCCGGCGAGAGGCGGTGCGCGCGGCGGGGGGTTATTGAATTTGGATGTAGGTGTAGCTATCGCCCTGCTTTTCCCAGCGGTAGACGGCGAGGGGCGCCATCTTGGGATCGCCCTTCTCGTCCCATTCCTGGGGACCCATGATCGTGTCGATGGTGTGGCTCTTGAGGTAGGCGCCCAGCTTCGCGCCGTCGCTGGAGCCGCCGTTGGCCCGGATCGCATCGACCACGACCTGCAGCGCCATGTAGCTGTAGAGCGTCCAGCCCTCCGGCTCGGTTCCCCGCGCCCGGAACTCATCCACCACGGCCTTCGCCCCGGGCAGCTTGCTCGGGTCGGCGGCGAAGGTGATCAGCACCCCTTCCGCCGCGCTGCCGGCCAGCTGAGCGAACTCTTCGGTGACCAGTCCGTCGCCGCTCATGAAGGTGGCGTTGAGCCCCTGCTCCCGGGATTGCCGAACGATCAGCGCCGCCTCGGTGTGGAGCCCCCCGAAGTAGATCATGTCCACGCCCAGCCCCTTCATCTTGGTGACCAGGGAGTTGAAATCCTTGTCGCCGCGGGTCACGCCCTCGTACAAGACCTCGGTGATGCCGTACTTCTCCTTCAGCCGGGCCTTGGTGGCGTCGGCCAGCCCCTGGCCGTAGGTGTCCTTGTCGTGGATGATCGCCACGGCCTTGGGCTTCAGCACGTTGGCGATGTAATCTCCGGCGTAGTTGCCCTGCTGGTCGTCGCGGAAGCAGGCCCGAAATATGGTGGGCAGGGCGCGGTCCGTCACCTTGGGGTTGGTCGAGGCGGGGGTGATCATCAACAGGTTCGCCTCCGCGTACACCTCCGAGGCGGGAATGGTGGAGGACGAGCAGAAGTGGCCGATCACGGCATGGACGCCGTCGCTTACCATGCGGTTTGCCACCGAGCGGGCCTGCTTGGCCTCGCAGGCGTCGTCGCCCTTCACGATCTCGATGAGGCGCCCGTCCAGCCCCCCGGCCGCGTTGATCTTCTCGACCGCCACTTCGGTGCCCAGCACGAGTTGCTCCCCGAACTTGGCATAGGGTCCGGTGATCGGACCCGCGATGCCGATCTTGATCGTCGCCCCCGTCTCCTCGCCGCCTTGCATGAACACGACAATCAGTACGATCGCCACCACCGCGGCGATCAATAGGTAGTGCACACGTTTCAGCTTCATATCCCCATCTCCTGACGGATCGGCGGGCCCGCCCCCGTGCGGGGGAACTGCGGCCCAAGTGGTACGTGGATTCGGGCGGCGGGAGGATTGTGGATCGCGCAGCCGCCCGCTCCGCCGGCGGCCGGCAGGCGCGGCCTGGCGTCCCGGCCGGTCACTCGTTTTCCCATTGCACCGCCCCGCCGCTGAAGAAGGCCTCCTTGGCCGTCCCCGAGTCCCGCGTGCGGCCCGTCAAGGTAACACCGGGGGCATCCAAATGAAAGACGGCCCGGTCCAGCGCCCGCACGTAGGCGTTGACGGAAAGCTTGGTCATTGCGGTGGGGATGGGCGGTTGGCGCAGCACTTTCTCCGCCAGCGCCTGGGCCGCCTCGCCCAGTTCCCCGTCCGGCACCACCTGGTTGTAGAAGCCGTATTCCAGGAGTCGTTCCGCTCCGTACGTCTCGGCGAACATGATCATCTCCTTGGCCCGGGAGGGACCGACCAGGTGCACCGTGTTGGGGATCGAGTGCCACGAAAGGCTGAGCCCCAGGCTCACCTCCCGGATGGAAACCTTCGCGCTCTCCGCGCCGATGCGGAAGTCGCAGGCCATGGCGAAACAGGCCCCACCCCCGATGGCATGGCCATGCACCGCGGCGATGGTCACCGGCGTCAACTCCCCCAGCGCATCCACCGCCCGCTCGCCCAGCCGGGCGCGGCGCAGGCCGTCGGCGACGGTGCCGCCTTGGCTGACGCTTTCCTTCAGGTCCGCCCCGGAGCAGAAGCTGGGCCCCTCCCCGCGCATAATCACGCAGCGGCAGTCCTCCAGTGCCTCGATGGCGGCACAGGCGGCGAGCACGTCGGCCAGCAACTGCCGGTTGACCGCGTTGTGTACCTGGGGGCGGTCGAGCACCAGGTGCCGGATGGCGCCTTCCCCTTCCAACTTGACGGTTTCCCATTCCATGTCTGCCTCTGAAGATGAGCGTGATCGATTACCCGCCGCCCGGGCACCGTGCGTTACGACTGTCGCGGCGGGGCGCGGGCGGTTGAGCGCGGATCAGGCCAGGTGTTCGAACTCGATCCGCCGGGCGGCCTGGACGAACCGCTGGACGTTCTCGAAGGGGGTATCGGCGAGCAACCCGTGGTTCAGGTTCAGGATATGGCCCCGCCCGCCCGCGTCGGCAATGCACTCGGCCACCGCGCGGTCGATATCCGCCGGGCTGCCTTCCAGCAGCAGGCGGTTGTCCACGTTGCCCTGCACCGCCACCCGCCCTCCGCCACGGCGGAGGAGGTCTCCCAGGGAAACCCCCTCGCCCAGGCTGAGCACCGCGGCGCCGCTGCGCAACATCGAATCGGGGAAAGGGCTGCCCTTGACGAACAGGAACGAGGGCAGCTCGGGAGGCAACTCGGCGAAGATGCGCTCGTGGCTGGGCTGGGCGAACGCCTCGTACTGGTCGGGGGGGATCAGGTCTCCCACCGACTCGAAGAGCTGCACCCCGTGAACCCCCGCGGCAGACTGATAGCGCAGGTAGGCGACGGTCATGTCCGTCAGCAGCGCGATCAGCTCCCCAAAGGCCTGGGGCTGCTCCCGGGCGAAGGCGACGGTCTCCGAAAGGTCGCCCATGGGGCTCGAACCCTTGATCAGGAAGGCGGCCAGAGTGTACGGCGCCCCGGCGAATCCCAGCAGCGGCAGCTCGCCGCCCAGGGCCGCCAGCACGCCGCGGATCGATTCGCCCACGAAGTCCAACCGCGCCTCCGGCTCGTAGGGGCGCAACGCCCTTGCCCGGGCCGCATCGCGGATCGGTGCCTCCAGCTGGGGCCCCGGACGGAAGTGGAAGTCGGCCCCCATGGGCGCCAGGGGCGTCAGGATGTCCTGGTAGAGGATGATCGCGTCCACACCGATCCGCCGGGGCAGCAGCGAGATCGCCACCGCGTGCTCCGGGCTGCGGAACAGCTCGTGGAGCGAAAGGCCCACCCGCTCCCGGTAGGCCGTGTATTCAGGATCCGACCGTCCGGCTTGGCGCATCATCCACACCGGCACGCGCGGAACCGGCTGGTGATTCACCGCGCGCAGCAACAGGTCGTTCTTCAACTCCGGAATGGGAAAGGGCATGGGCCGGGCGACGGAAGGAGATAGAGGGGCACGCCACTGCGGGGCGAAACCCGGAGCGGGCCGGGAAATCCGAATCCCGCCGGCCCACCGGCCACCGCCGGGGAGCGCCCCGCCTGGACTGCGTAGCGCCCGTTACGGTGGCCTCGGCGGGCACGTGGGATACTTCGACAAATGGTTAACGGCTCCAACATCCGAACAACGGGAAGGCTCCCCGGCCCAATGGACCGAATTGAACCGGACCCAGAAAGCGAACCTCTAAATGAGCAAAGACGTACTGCTAAAATAGCAGCAGAAAAAGAATCTTGCTCTATCGCGATTGGGCGTGGGAAAGCGCCCCGTAGTCGACGAGGCAGTTATGAAGAGAAATCCCCCGATCGGCCAAGCGGAACTGCGGCGAGCGATTGCCAAGTACCTCCAATCCGGCGGTGAAATCCACAAGCTCCCCGAGCAAAAGGCGGTGTCGACGGCCGTCGTGGGGCGCAAATGGAGCAACACGGAGATCGAACTGGGCCGGCTCGGCTAGAATCGACCGCTGTGCGCGCTGAGGCACCCAACGGCCACGGCAGATGCAGATGCAGCCTCAGGCCGGTCCC